>JAQTSL010000107.1 GCA_028711355.1 Rhodoferax sp. | reverse complement strand
GCATTCACCCCAATTACCGCGAAATTTGTTTCCAGGATTCGTCCAATGGATTCAAGTTCGTGACCCGTTCCTGCGCTCATGCCAAGGACAAAATAACCCTGGAAGACGGCCGTGAACTGCCGTTGTTCAAGATCGACACCTCGAGCGAATCGCATCCGTTTTACACCGGTACGCAAAAGTCGATGGACAACATGGGCGGCCGGGTCGAAAAATTCCGCAACCGCTTCGGCAAGCCCGCAGCAAAATAAGCCGCCAAAGCGCTCTGCCCAAGGCAGCCGGGTCACTCCGCGCTGCCTTTTTTTCATTTACCTCAACGCATCGTTTACGACCCGCTTCTAACGCTCATGACATTGAAGTCACCCCGAGGCATGAAAGATGGCGGTCACAAGCGGACTCGATCCGCAATCCATGGCTGCAAATTCATGGATACCGGGTCGTAGCCCGGTATGACAACCTGCGCTTGCACGTTAATTCCATGAATCAGCCCACCCCGGCCATCGTTGCGCAAAGCGCCGTGCGTCGCCTGCCGCGCTGGGCGCTGTGGCTGTTTTGTCTGGCCTATGTGCTGCCAGGCTTTATCGGTCGCGGCCCCTGGAAGCGCGAAGATGTCGCGGCCTTTGGTTACATGGCCGAGCTGGCGGGTGCTGCCAGCGATTGGTGGCACCCGACACTGGGCGGGCTAGCGCCCGAATTCGACGCCCTGCTGCCTTACTGGCTAGGTGCCTGGGCGATTCGTTTGGCCCCCGACTGGATCACGCCGGACTTGGCCGTCAGATTACCTTACATCGTGCTTTTGGTAATCACCCTGCTGGCTACCTGGTACGCCACTTATAGCCTGGCGCGTAGTCCGCTGGCGCAGCCGGTCAACTTTGCTTTCGGCGGCGAGGCTGAGCCAACCGATTACGCGCGCACCATCGCCGACGCCGGCGTGCTGGCACTGATCGCGTGTCTGGGGCTGGCGCAGATTAGCCACGAAACCACACCCGCGTTGGCGCAACTGTGTTTTACCGCCTTGCTTTTTTACGGCGTCGCCGGGCTACCACGCAAGAATTTCCAGCCGGTGCTGGCCTGTGCACTGGGCTTGATTGGCTTAACACTTTCGGGCGCACCCAGCATGGCGATCGCACTCGGGGCAGGCTGCGCGGTCATCTACCTGCTGCGGGCAAGGTTGGCACCGTCGCAAGATGCACCAAGACGCTGGCAGCTTGTACTGTTGATCGGTCTGGTGGCCATCAGCGCCGTCATGGCAACGCAACTGAACTTGTGGCGCTGGCGCATCGATTTACCGCTGGCGCAGGTGTCGGAATGGCAGAGTCTGGGGCGACTGTTTCTGTGGTTCACCTGGCCCGCGTGGCCGTTGGCATTGTGGACGCTGTGGCGCTGGCGCCACCAATGGCTGCATCTGCACTTTGCCGGACGCCATGTCTGGCTGCCGTTGTGGTTTGCGTTGGTTGCCAGTGTGGCCACCCTGACCACCAACGCCGCTGATCGGTCACTGCTGCTGGCGCTGCCGGCGCTGGCGGCGCTGGCCGCTTTTGCCTTGCCAACCCTCAAACGCAGTGTGGCCGCGCTGATCGACTGGTTTACGCTGATATTTTTTAGCGGCTGCGCCTTGATCATCTGGGTGGTCTGGATTTCGCTGCAAACCGGCCTGCCTGCCCAGCCCGCGCGCAACGTGGCACGGCTGGCACCAGGGTTCCTCCACAGTTTTTCAATCACTTCATTTGTCATAGCACTAAGTGCAACTCTGACGTGGGTTTGGCTGGTTAAATGGCGTGCTGGTCGGCACCGTGCCGCACTCTGGAAAAGCCTGGTTCTACCGGCTGGTGGCGCCGCGCTGTGCTGGCTACTGTTGATGACGCTGTGGCTGCCGTTGCTCGACTACGCACGCAGCTACGCCCCCATGGTGCGCCAGGCCAAGGCCTTGCTGCCTGCGCAAGTTTCTTGTGTCGCCACGCTTGGTCTGAGTCGCAGTCAGTGGGCGGCCTTGCGGTTTTTTGGTGACTTGCCACTCAAAAGCGCCGAATCAGGCGCCAATTGCCGGTGGCTGATTGCAGACGGCGAAAACCCCAGCGTGACGGCCGGCTTTCGCCCTGGCCAGCCTTGGCGGCTCAGCGCTGTGTTCAGTCATCCGGCGAATCTGCAAGAAAAATTTCTGTTGTTCGAGCGCTTGGAAAAGTAAGCCGAAAAACGGATCCCTGCCCCGGCTTGCTCTGGATCGACAACTCAGCGCCATGACGCTGAGCCACGTGCTTGACAATCGCCAACCCCAAACCGGTGCCGCCGCTTTCGCGTGAACGGCTTCGGTCCACCCGGTAAAAGCGTTCGGTCAGGCGCGGCAGGTGTTCCGGCGCAATACCCGGCCCGGTGTCGCGCACCTCAAAAACCAGCCGACCATCGCCCGCCGCTGACGCACTGACGTTGATGCAGCCACCGGGCGGCGTATAACGCACGGCATTGCTGACCAGATTGCCCATCGCGCTGAGCAATTCGCTGGCGTTGCCGCCCACACGGCCCGGAAAATTGCAGTCAAATTGAAACTGATGCGACAGCTCGCCCCCCATGACCGCAGACAAGGCGCGCGCGTCCTGCTCAAGCCGCTGCATCAAGCCAGACACCGCCGTCCTATGCGAAAAGTCTGGCGCCGGACTACCCTCCAGCCGCGACAGCGTCAGCAAGTCGCTCACCAGGCTCTGCATCCGGCTGGCTTGTGCCGCCATCAACGCCAGATACTGCGCACGCTCGGAGGCGCTCAATTGCAAAGTCTGCAAGGTTTCCACAAAGCCAGCCAACACCGTCAGCGGGGTGCGAATCTCATGCGACACATTAGCGACAAAATCGCGCCGCATCGCCTCGGCCTGTTCCAGCGCTGTCACGTCACTTGACAGCAGCAGCAAGCGGCCTTCACCGTACGGATGCAACTGCACCGACAGACGCACCGGTCGACTGCTGGTGTTGTCATGCCCGGGCATCAACAAGGCACGATCGAACTCGCGACGTGCCAGGTACGCCACAAAACCGGGATCGCGCACCAGATTACCAATGGTTTGTTGCAGATCGCGCCGGGGGTCCAGGCCAAAGTGCGTTGCCGCCGTTTGATTGCACCACTCGATGCAAGCACGATCATCAAGCAGTACCACCCCGTTGGGCGAGGCCTGCAACGCCGACAAGAAGTCGTGCAAGCGGTTGTGCGCGTCGAGTCGCTCCTTGTCCTTGGCTCGAAACGAGCGTCGGGCACGCTCCAACAGATCGCCCCAGACGCCACCCACCGGTGGCACATCTGCGACAAGGTCTGAGCGCAGATAACGCGAGGCACGAACTGATCGCAAAGCGTCCAGCACAAACCAGATGGTGGCCCCCATCAGACAGCCCCAAAGTGCCGCAACATGGTTGTCGGCTTTGATGCTCAGCAACCACCCGGCTGTGGCCCCGGCCAGTTGGTACCCCAAAAAACCAACGATGCGCCAGAACATGAGCTGCGGCCCGGGTCTGCCTCATCAGGCAGGCAGCGTGCTGCGCTGCGTCGCCTGAACCTTGGCCGTCAGCCGATAGCCGGCACCCCGCACGGTTTCCAGCATGGCGGCGGCGCCCTCGCCCAACGACTCACGCAGGCGCTTGACGTGCACATCCACCGTGCGCTCTTCAATGAATACATGGTCGCCCCAAACCTGGTCGAGCAACTGCGAACGGCTGTGCACCCGTTCGTCGTGCGTCATCAGGTAGTGCAGCAGCTTGTATTCGGTCGGTCCAAGTTTGATCGGTTGCTCCTGGTAACTGACGCGAAAGGTCGAGGCATCTATCGACAGTTGCCCAATGGTTACCACCGCCATGTCGTGCTCGGGCGCACGTCGGCGCAACACCGCACGAATGCGCGCCACCAGTTCTTTGGTGGAGAATGGCTTGGCAATGTAATCATCAGCACCTGCATCCAGCCCAGCCACGCGATCGATCTCGTCGCCGCGCGCGGTCAACATGATGATCGGCACCAATTTGCTGCGTGGGTGGCTGCGCCAGCGCTTGGCCAGCACCAAGCCTGACTCACCGGGCAGCATCCAGTCCAGCAAAATGACATCAGGCAGCGCGGCGTCAATTTCTGACTGCGCCGAGGTGCCGTCGCTGGCCCAGATAGGCCGAAAACCACTGTGCCGCAGGTTGACCGAAATCAGCTCGGCAATGGCCGACTCGTCCTCGACGATCAGGACGCTGGGCAGACGTCTCATCGCACCACCGATTCAATTTTTTCCATCGGTGCATGGCGAACATCGGCGCCCTTGACGATGTAGATGATCAACTCTGAAATATTCTTGGCGTGGTCCCCGATACGCTCAATCGCCTTGGCTAAAAACAGCAAATCCAGGCTGGCCGAGATGGTGCGCGGGTCTTCCATCATGTAGGTGATCAGTTTGCGCACAAAACCGTCAAACTCCTTGTCGATCAGGTTGTCGTCTTTCAGGATGGTCAGCGCAGCGGCGGTGTCCAGGCGCGCAAACGCATCCAGCGCCTTTCTAAGCAGCCCGGATGCCATATCAGAAGCAACGCGCAACTCCAGTGACGGCAACGAACGCGGCGCCCCACTCTGGATGATCGAGCGCACCATGCGTGCAATCTTTTCTGCCTCGTCGCCTACCCGTTCAAGGTTAGCAGTTGCCTTGGAGATCGCCATCAACAAGCGCAAATCACGCGCGGTCGGCTGGCGCCGTGCGATGATGCTCGATATTTCACGGTCAATCTCGACTTCCATGGCATTCACGCGTGCCTCGGTGGCCGTCACCTGATTGGAAATCTCAACACTGAACTGCGACAGCGCCTGAATCGCCTGGTGAATTTGTGCCTCGACCAGCCCACCCAACTCCATGAAGCGGGTCGAGACCTCGCTCAACTCACTGTCGAACTGGGTCGATAAATGTTTGTCAGTCATGAAACTTCCTTTGGGGTTAACCGAAACGGCCGGTAATGTAGTCTTCTGTTTCCTGGCGCTTGGGCTTCATGAAGATGTCGTTGGTGGCACCGTACTCCATCATCTCGCCGAGGTACATATACGCCACATAGTCTGACACGCGCGCGGCCTGCTGCATATTGTGCGTGACGATCAGGATCGTCACCTTGCTCTTGATTTCGGTAATCAGCTCTTCGATGCTGCCGGTGGCAATCGGGTCCAGCGCCGAAGTAGGCTCATCAAACAGGATGATTTCCGGGTCAGTCGCCAATGAACGTGCGATGCACAGGCGTTGCTGCTGCCCGCCCGACAAATTGGTGGCGGGTTCGGTCATGCGGTCCTTGACTTCGTTCCAGATGGCAGAGCCCTTCAGGGCCGCTTCCACCTTGTCTTCAATATAGCTAGCGGACTTTTCACCGCGTACCCGCAGACCATAGGCGACGTTCTCGAAAATGGATTTCGGAAAAGGGTTGGGCTTCTGAAACACCATCGACACCCGCATCCGCACTTCGATCGGATCGACCGAAGCGTCCAGGATATCGACATCGTCCGGATGCAATTCAATCTTGCCGTCGTAGCGGTGCCCCGGATACAGGTCGTGCATCCGGTTAAAGCAGCGCAAATAGGTGGACTTGCCACAGCCGCTGGGCCCGATCAGGGCGGTAACATGGTTTTCATAAATCGGCATCGACACGCTCTTGAGCGCTTTGAAGTCACCGTAATAAAAATCCAGATTTTTCGACTCGGCCTTGAGCTTGGGGGCCGGATCAGGCAGGGTGATAGTTGAAGCCATGATTTTTACCATTTGTAAAACTTGCGGGACCGCCCAACTTGCCTGAGCGTAGCGAAAGAAGTTGCTTAGTCCCCAACATATTGAATAAGAGTTACCACTTGATGTTCTTGCGCAAGCGGTAGCGCAGCCAGATCGCCAAGGCATTCATGCCCAGCGTCAGCACCACCAGCACCAGGCTGGCAGCAGCCGCGTTGACCTGAAACTCCGGGTTAGGGCGAGAGGTCCAGTTAAAAATCTGAATCGGCATCACCGTAAACGGCGAAAAAAGCCAATCCAACAACCCGGCGCCTTCAACAAACGGGACTGGCGGCAAAAAGGCAATGAACGTCAGTGCGCCAATGGTGATGATCGGAGCGGTTTCGCCAATGGCACGCGACAACCCGATGATGACGCCGGTCAAAATGCCGGGCGTGCTGTACGGCAGCAGATGGTCGCTGACCACCTGCCATTTGGTGGCGCCGCAGGCGTAAGCGCCCTCGCGAATCACCTGCGGAATGGAGCGCAGGGCCTCGCGGGTGGTCACGATGATGATCGGCAAAATCAACAAGCCCAACGTCAAACCGGCCGACAAAATGCTTTGCCCCAGACCAAAAGCATAGACAAACAAACCCAGCGCCAGCAAGCCATACACGATCGACGGCACACCGGCCAGATTGCTGATATTGATCTCAATGATGTCAGTGAACCAGTTTTTGCGTGCGTATTCTTCAAGGTAGATGGCACTGGCAATGCCCACCGGAATCGCAAACAGGGCCGTCACCAGCATCACCAAAAACGACCCAACCCAGGCCGACAAAATGCCTGCCTGGCCGGCACGCCGGGAGGGAAACGACGTGAAAAAATCCAGGCTCAAGCGCGGTGCACCATCGATGATCATTTGCGAAAACAAGGCCACCAGCGTCAGAATGGCGAGCGACATCGACAGCAGCCCCAGCAGACCAAAAATGGCATCCCAGCGCTTGTGAGACTTGATGATTTTGCGCAGTTCTTGCGCGCGTACAGTCAACGAGCTCATGATCAATAGGCCTCACGGAATCTGCGGCGCATCCAGTGGCCCAGCAGGTTAAATAGCAGTGTGATGATCAACAGCGTCAAGCCCGCTGCAAAAATGGTCTGATAGCCGATGCTACCGTGCGGCAGGTCACCCAGCGCCACCTGCACAATGAATGAAGTAACTGTTGCCGCCGGCTCCAGCGGGTTGAGCGTCAAATTGGGTTGCATGCCAGCGGCCACCGCCAGAATCATGGTCTCACCAACCGCACGCGAAACACCCAGGATATAGGCGGAAGCAATACCCGAAATTGAGGCTGGTACCACCACCCGCATGGCGGTCTGAAAGCGTGTGGCGCCCATGGCGTAAGAGCCCTCACGCAAACTCATCGGTACCGCACGCATCGCATCTTCAGACAAAGAAGACACGTAAGGAATAATCATGATGCCCATCACCAAACCCGCCGACAAAATATTGAATGTTGGCAATTCCGGATAAATTCTCTGAATGATCGGCGTCACAAACAAGAGCGCAAAATAGCCGTAAATAATGGTCGGCACACCTGACAGCAACTCCAGCACGGGCTTGAGCACCTCGCGCACATGGTGCTCAGCAAATTCTGACAAATAAATGGCGATGATGGTGCCCATCGGCACCGCCACCAGCAGCGCTACACCGGAGCTTGACAAAGTACCCGCCAGCAACACCGCAATACCGTAGTGGTCGTCATCAAACAAAGGGGTCCACTGGGTGTCGGTTAAAAAATCCCAAAGCGACACATGGCTGAAAAAAGTCAAAGACTCGGTGACGAGCACATAGACGATTCCCATCGTGGTAAACACCGACACGCAAGCTGCCAACAACAAGATCATTTCGATCAACTTGTCTTTGCGCTTGCGTGCAGCCTTGATTTGTGCCAGCTCAGCCAGACGCGCCGAACCCGTAAGTCGTTGTTCCATAACTGGAGCGGGGGTGGTAATGGAAAGTGACATTTTAGGATGCTGTCCTGGCACAAATTCGAAGAAAAATTCGGGGCGTCAACTCAGCGCGAGTTGACGCCTTTCAGACAAAATCTGTCAACCCATTGTTTAGTTTTTGGCTTCGCGATTCACCAATTCAAGAATGCTGACACCAACTTCATTCTTGCCACCAAACACGGTGCCTTTTTTGCCGTCGGTCAAATGCTTCAGATTGGATTTGTAAACAGAAGCTGGCAAACCCACATACTTGACTTCATTGGCCATTTTGGCGCCATGTTCCATGTAAAACTCAACAAATTTCTTCACTTCAGGCTTGGCCATGGAAGCGGCCTTGACATAAATGAAGATGGGACGTGACAACGGCTGATAAGAGCCATTCTCAACCGCTACAGCGCTAGGGGAAACAGCCGGCTTGCCCGGTGCTGCAATGATTGGCAGCGCCTTCAGGCGGTTGGTGTTTTCAGCGTAGTAGGCGTAGCCAAAATAACCCATGGCATTCACATCACCCGCCACACCTTGCACCAGCACATTGTCGTCTTCAGACGCGGTAAAGTCACCACGGCTGGACTTCGGCTTGCCCACAATCGCTTCGGTAAAGTATTCAAACGTGCCAGAGTCAGCACCCGGGCCAAACAGTTTCATGGGTTCATTGGGCCAAGCCGGGTTGACCTGGTTCCAGCGCAACACTTTGCCTTGTGATGCTGGTTCCCAGACGGCCTTGAGCTCAGCCACTGTGGCTTGCTTGAGCCAGGTGTTCTTGGGGTTGATCACCACGGTCAACGCGTCAAAAGCCACCGGAAGTTCAAAATATTCCACACCTGCAGCTTTGCAGGCTTCCATTTCTTTGGCCGTGATCGGGCGCGATGCATCGGAAATATCGGTTTCACCGCGGCAAAATTTCTTGAAGCCGCCACCGGTGCCAGAAACACCGACGGTTACTTTGTAGCCCTTGTTGGCTTTTTGAAAGTCTTCGGCAATGCCTTCGGTAATCGGGTACACGGTGCTGGAACCATCGACTGTGACGACTTGCGCCAATGAAGTCAGCGGCGTTGCGCCGAAAAATGCCAAGGCCGAGGTGGCCAAAATTGTCTTGAGTGCGTTGGGTTTCATAAATCCTGTCCTAGAGTTGAGAGTTCAAACAATCGGGCAATGAACGCCGCGACGGACTTAATTTAAGACACTTGTATGTCAATCATGTGACAACTCTGCTGAATGTCAAAAAACAGCCTGCCAAACAAGGCAAAATGCAAGACACTGGTTCGGCAAGCGCCGTTCGGGCAGATCGCAAGCCCGGGCATGCCAGTGCCTCACCTGAATCCTTGATCGAGCCCATGAACAAAGCCACAGCTAACCGGTTGGCCAAAATTTTGATCGTCGAAGACGAGGTCATTGTGGCGCGCGACATTGCGCAACAAGTGCAGGCGCTGGGTTACCAGGTAGCGGGTATCGCATCGCAGGGCGAACAAGCCATTGCAATGATTGGCCAGCAACAACCTGATCTGGTGTTGATGGACATCCAGTTGGCCGGCGCGATGGACGGCATCACCGCAGCGCACATCATCCGCACCCAATACGCCATTCCAGTTGTTTTCCTGACGGCTTTTGCGGCCGACGACGTGCTCGAGCGCGCCAAGCTGACCGAACCCTTTGGTTACATCCTCAAGCCTTTTCCTGAGCGCATCCTTAGCACCGTGCTGGCCATGGCGCTCTACAAACACCAGGCCGAAGCGCGGCTACTGACCACCACGCGCCAGCTCAAGGCCTTGTCGATGCGGGTATTGCAAGTGCAAGAGCAAGAGCGGCGCCGGGTTGCCGTCGAGCTGCATGACGAGCTGGGCCAGGCGCTGACCGCCATCAAGATCAACCTGCAGCTCGGCGAGCGCTTCAAGGATAAGGCGCCGGCCGATTTATACGAAGAAAACCTGCGCATCGTGGAAGATGCCCTGCAGCAGGTGCGCACACTGGCCACGGCGCTGCGCCCGTCGATGCTGGACGACTTGGGGCTGGCCCCGGCATTAAAGTGGCTGGCCGAACAAAGCGCCAGCCGTGGCGGCTTTGAAGTCAAATTTAACCATGAGCGTTCGCTGGCGCGCCTGTCTAGCGAGATTGAGACCGCCTGCTTTCGGATCGTGCAAGAGGCATTAACCAACATCAGCCGCCACGCCCAGGCCCAGCAGGTCGAAATCAGCCTGCGCCGCGAGGGCTCCGAGATGGTGCTGGTGGTGCGTGACGACGGCTGCGGGTTCGATCCGGCCGCCATGTGCGAGCGCGCCGCCAATGGTGCCAGCCTGGGCGTGCTGGGCATGCAAGAGCGTGCCACGCTGGTCGGCGGGCGGCTCGACATCAGCTCGGAGCCAGGCCATGGCAGCACGGTCGAATTGCGCTGCCCCTGGCTTACCCAGGCAGATGCGCCATGACGGCGATACGCGTGTTACTGGCTGACGACCACACCCTGGTGCGCGCCGGTTTGCGCAAGTTGCTCGAGTCGATGCCCCACATTGTGGTGGTGGGTGAAGCGGGTGACGGCCTGGCTCTGCTGAACCTGGCCGAGCAGTTGCAGCCCGACCTGGTGCTGATGGACATTGCCATGCCGGGTCTGAACGGTCTGGAGGCGACGGCCCACCTGTTTAAGACTTGGCCGACCATCCGTGTGCTGATCTTGTCGATGCACCAAAACGAAGAATACGTGCGCAAGGCGCTGCACCACGGCGCGGTGGCGTATCTGCTCAAAGATTCGGCCCCGATGGAGCTCGAGCTGGCGCTGGGGGCCGTGCTACGAGGCGAAACGTATCTCAGCCCGGCAGTATCCAGGGGGGTGGTCAGCGACTACGTGCAGCGCTTGCGCAGCGAAGACCAGGCTGGCGAGCCACTGTCGCCGCGCCAGCGCGAGGTATTGCAACTGATCGCCGAGGGCCTGAGCACCAAAGAAATTGCGCGCAAGCTCAATTTGTCGGTCAAGACCATCGAAACTCACCGCACTAGCCTGATGAAGCAACTTGACGTGCATGAAGTCACCGGCCTGGTGCGTTACGCCCTCAAGAT
>JAQTSL010000414.1 GCA_028711355.1 Rhodoferax sp. | reverse complement strand
CATCAGGATGCCCACCGTATAAGCGCCCGCACCAACAAACGCCGCGTGGCCAAAGCTGACCATGCCACCAAAACCCAGTACCAGGTTCAGGCTGCTGGCGGCCAACGCAAAGATCAGAATGCGGCTCGCCACCGACACATAAAAATCTTGTCCAAGCACCGTCAGCAAAGCGGGAAGCGCTATCAATACCATGAGCACCCCGGCGCTTGGCCACAGCGCCAGCGGGTGATCCAGCAAGCCCGGTTGCCGGGATGGCAATGGCGGCACGCTCACGGCAGCGGGCTCAGCCATGGGCCGGAAACAAGCCTTGCGGCCTGAAAAAAAGCACCGCCGCCATCAGCAGATAAATCAGGATGGACGCCAGCGCGGGTGCGGCGCTGGCAGCGGCCTCGGCCCCCACCAGTTGTTCAGCCAGCAGCGGAATCAACGCGCGCCCGGCGGTGTCCACCACGCCCACCAGCAAGGCCCCTAGAAAAGCCCCGCGAATCGAACCAATGCCGCCAATCACGATCACCACAAAAGCCAGGATCAAAATGCTCTCGCCCATGCCCGCCTGCACTGCCAGCAACGGGCCCAGCAAGCCGCCCGCCACCGCGCACAGCGCAGCACCCAAGGCAAACACCACGGTAAACAGGCGCGGCACATCGCCCCCCATGGCCAATGCCATCTCGCGGTTGGCCGCACCGGCACGCACCTGCATGCCCAGCCGGGTGCGCGTGACACCCAGGTACAGCAGCAGCGCCACCACCAGACCCACGCCAATGATGAACAACCGGTACGCTGGGTAGCTCAGCCCCGGCAGCAATGGCACGGGCCCGGCCAAAGCGGGTGGCGCGCTCAGCTCAATCGGTTGCGCGCCCCAGATCATGCGAACTGCCTCGTTGCTCATCAGCAGCAAGGCAAACGTACCCAATACCTGCGCCAGGTGGTCACGCGCGTAAAAACGCCGCAGCACGGTCACCTCCAGCAACACCCCAAGCACCGCTGTGACCAGCACCCCAGCACCCAGCCCGAGCCAGAACGAGCCACTGGCCAGCGTGATGCTGGCCACCAGATACGCCCCCAGCATGTAGAGCGAACCATGCGCCAGGTTGATCATGTCCATGATGCCAAACACCAGCGTCAGCCCGGCGGCCAGCAGGAACAGCATCAACCCGAATTGCAGCCCGTTGAGCGACTGCTCCAGGACCAGTAAGCCCGTCATCGACCCGTCTTAGGTTCAGAGTGCGGGCATCTTGCACTCACCCACATAGGCGTCGGCATGATTTTTGAATACGGTGCCCAACGTGCGGTTGGTGATGCGGCCTTGTGCGTCTTTGGTGATGACGCGCAGGTAGTAATCCTGGACGGGATAGCCGTTGCTGTTGAACTTGAAGGCGCCGCGCACCGATTCAAACTTGGCGGCTGCAATGGCTTTGCGCAGCGCGGCCTTGTCGGTCAGGTTGCCCTTGACATCGCGCACTGCGGCGTCGATCAGGCGTGCGCCGTCGTAGCCTTGCGACGCGTACAGCGTAGGCAAGCGGCCGTAGTCCTTTTGGAAGTCAGCGACAAAGCGCTTGTTGGCCGGATTGACCATATCATGCGCCCACTGCGAGCTGTTGAACATGCCCAGCATCGGCTCACCGACGGCGCGGATCACGTCTTCATCGGCCGAAAAACCCGGGCCAAACAACATCATGTCTTTGGACAGCCCGGCACCGACAAACTGCTTGATGAAGTTGATGCCCAGCCCACCCGGCAAAAAGATATACACCGCGTCGGCACCCGAGGCCCGCATCCTGGACAGCTCGGCACCGTAGTCCAACTGGTTCAGCGGGGTGTAGGCTTCAGACGCGATCTGTCCCTTGAAATAGCGCTTGAAGCCGGCCAGTGCGTCTTTGCCAGCCGGGTAGTTGGGTGCCAGCAGCGCGACCTTTTTGAACCCTTTGTCCTGCACCGTCTTGCCCACCGCCTCGTGCAGGTTGTCGTTTTGCCAGGCCACGTTAAAGAAATACGGGTTGCACTGGGCGCCAGCGTATTGCGAAGGGCCGGCGTTGGCGCTGATGTAGAACGTCTTGCTGTCAAAAATCGGCTTGCCCACCGCCAGCATCACGTTGGAAAAAACCACGCCGGTCATGAAATCCACCTTGTCCTGCTTGAGCAAGCGCTCGGCGGTTTGCTTGGCCGCATCGGGCTTGCCCTGGTCATCAGCGACGATCACCTCGGCGGGCAAGCCGCCCAACTTGCCACCGGCGTGCTTGAGCGCCAGGTTGAAGCCATCGCGAATGTCCACCCCCAACCCGGCGCCGGGGCCAGACAAGGTGCTGAGCATGCCGACCTTGACCTTGTCGGCGGCATAGACACCACCCGTAAATAGAGTCAAGGCGGTAGCAGCGGCCAGGGTCAAACGCAGTGCATTCGTTGCAGGGGATTTCATCTCAAGTTGTCCTGTGAAAAAGTTGAAAAAAGCGTCCGGGAAAAATTTGGATACGGGCCTGATTGTCGCCAACCGACTGACACTACCTTGCAAGACTTTTGAGCGCCAGCTTGATGCCATCGCTGACACCCGCCTCTTTGGGCAAGGCCTTGAGCGCAGAGGCGGCTTCCTTGTCGCTGTAGCCCAGCGCCAACAGCGCCTGCAAGATGTCAGATTGCGCATCGCTGGCGACACTGGCCACGATCCCAATGTCAGGTCCCAGCTTGCCTTTGAGCTCCAGCAGCAGGCGCTCGGCGGTTTTTTTGCCGATGCCTGGCACCTTGATCAGCCGCC
>JAQTSL010000413.1 GCA_028711355.1 Rhodoferax sp. | reverse complement strand
GGAGCAGCTCGCGAAAGGTTTTGAACTGGAGCAAAAGCCTACGCTCAAGCGGGCTATTTCCAGCCTGCCAGCGCTCAAGCCGATCCGTGTCAACGCACCCAATTCTGTGTTTGCGCTGGGCGCTAGTTATGCCAAAGCCTGATGGCCAACGCGACTTTTTTGAAAGATTTCTGTCATGAGCAGTACCCCGCACTTCCCAATTTACATGGACTACAGCGCCACCAACCCGTGCGACCAGCGTGTGGTGGACGCCATGATTCCCTGGTTGCGTGAGCACTTTGGCAACCCCGCGTCGCGCAGCCACGCCTGGGGCTGGGAGGCTGAACAGGCTGTTGAAACCGCGCGTGGTCATATTGCCGACCTGATTGGTGCGGACCCGCGTGAAATCATCTGGACCAGCGGTGCCACCGAGTCCAATAATCTGGCCTTGAAGGGTGCAGCGCATTTCTACAAGGACAAAGGTAAGCACATCATCACGGTGAAAACCGAGCACAAAGCGGTGCTTGACACCTGCCGCGAACTGGAGCGCCAGGGCTTTGACGTCACTTACCTTGACGTGCAAGCGGACGGTCTGGTGAATCTGGATGCCTTCAAAGCGGCCATTCGTCCCGACACCATTTTGGCCAGCGTGATGTTCGTCAACAACGAAATTGGCGTGATTCAGGACGTGGCCGCGCTGGGCACGGTTTGCCGCGAAAAAGGCGTGATCTTTCATGTGGACGCAGCGCAGGCCACCGGTCGCGTGCCGTTTGACATCAGCAAACTGCCGATTGACCTGATGAGCCTGACCAGCCACAAAACCTACGGCCCCAAAGGCATTGGCGCACTGTTTGTGCGGCGCAAGCCACGCGTGCGGATCGAAGCGCAAATGCACGGCGGCGGCCACGAGCGCGGTATGCGCAGTGGCACGCTGCCCACGCACCAGTGTGTCGGCATGGGCGAGGCTTATCGCATTGCCAAGCTGGAGATGATGGACGAGCTGCCGCGCATGCAGGCGCTGCACGACCGGTTGGTGGCGGGCCTGACTCAAATTGACCAGGTGTTTATCAATGGTCACCTGACGCAGCGCGTGCCGCACAACCTCAACATCAGCTTTAACTATGTAGAGGGCGAATCGCTCATCATGGGTATCAAGGGCCTGGCGGTCAGCAGCGGCTCGGCCTGCACCAGCGCCAGCCTGGAGCCGAGCTACGTGCTGCGCGCACTGGGTCGCAGCGACGAACTGGCGCACAGCAGCCTGCGCATGACCATTGGCCGCTGGAGCACGCAGGACGAAATCGACTACGCCATCCAGACCATCACCGAGAATGTGGCGCGCCTGCGCGAGCTCAGCCCTCTGTGGGATATGTACAAGGAAGGTATTGATATCAGTACCATCCAGTGGGCAGCACATTAAGGGTGCACCCCTATGGCGGCTTTGCCGCCTCCCCCTCATGGGGGCGATGCCAGTGGCCCGGCAAAGCCGGTTCCACGGCATCTCTGGCTGAGGTTGTCGTGGTTCAAGCATTTTTAGTTAAAGGAGAATTGTCATGGCCTATTCAGAAAAAGTAGTCGATCACTACGAAAACCCGCGCAACGTGGGCACGTTCGACAAAGGCGACGACTCGGTGGGTACCGGCATGGTCGGCGCGCCTGCGTGTGGCGACGTGATGAAGCTGCAGATCAAGGTCAACCCGCAGACGGGTGTGATCGAAGATGCCCGTTTCAAGACCTACGGCTGCGGCTCGGCCATTGCATCGAGCTCACTGGTAACCGAGTGGGTCAAAGGCAAGACGCTGGCGCAAGCCGCCGAACTAAAAAACAGCCAGATTGCCGAAGAATTGGCGCTGCCACCTGTCAAAATCCACTGCTCGATTCTGGCTGAAGACGCCATCAAGGCGGCGGTTAGCGACTACCGTCAAAAGCACGGCCAAGCGCAACCCGCCTGAGTCGTTTTTCTTCTGGTGGTATGGGCGTAACCGCCCATGGCATTGGTTTATTGCAAAGCATTTTTCAAAACATCATGGCGATCACGCTGACTGAAGCCGCTGCCCGGCATATCAATCGTTACCTGGCCAAACGAGGGCAGGGGGTTGGCGTGCGGCTGGGGGTTAAAACCACCGGCTGTTCTGGCCTGGCTTACAAGCTCGAATACGTTGACAGCGTAGAAACCGAAGACCTGGTCTTCGAGGGCTTTGGCGTCAAGGTGCTGGTGGACCCCAAAAGTTTGGCGTACATCGATGGCACCGAACTTGACTTTGTGCGCGAAGGCCTCAATGAAGGATTCAAGTTCAACAATCCCAGGGAAAGAGACCGCTGCGGCTGCGGCGAGTCTTTTCGCGTGTGAATCTTCAATCCAACGATTTCGAGCTGTTTGGGGTTTCCGCGCGTTTTGCGCAGGACCGAGCTGTGCTGGACGAGCGCTGGAAAGACCTGCAACGCCAGGTGCATCCCGACAAGTTCACCGACCAGGGCGCAGCAGCGCAGCGCGTGGCCATGCAATGGTCGGTGCGCATCAACCAGGCGTATCAGCGCTTGAAGGACCCGCTTAAGCGTGCTTCTTATTTGTGCGAGATCAATGGCGTGCCGGTCAACGCTGAAAACAACACCAGCATGCCGCTGTCTTTTTTAATACAGCAGATGCAATGGCGTGACGACCTTGAAGCCGCCCAGTCGTCCAAAGAACTTGATCAAATCAGACTGGAGTGCAAGCAGAACGAGCATCAGACGCTACAAGAAATGGAGCGTCTGCTGGACCAGGTGCATGACTAT
>JAQTSL010000106.1 GCA_028711355.1 Rhodoferax sp. | reverse complement strand
CCACAGCCAGGCTCGCTTTTCAGCGTGACGTAACCGCCGTGCAGCAGGGCCACATGTTGCACCACCGTCAGGCCCAGCCCGGTGCCGTCCTTGCGGGTGGTAAAAAAAGGTGTAAAAACCTTGTCCAGAGCTTCCTGGGCAACGCCACGCCCCTGATCGGTAACGGTCGGCGCCCAACCCGGCAGACCCGATTCACGGTGGGTGACGGCTGCCAGCGTGATGCCGATCGGACTGTCGGGCGCACTGGCTTGCGCCGCGTTCATCAGCAAGTTGAACAAGGCGTGCCGGATCAAAATCGGATCGACTGTCAGCACCACCGGCTGGTCAGGCAAGGCCAGCGTGACCGGGTTCTGGCGCCGGTCGGTCTGGCGAAACAACAATACCGTTTCTTCGATCACTGGCGCCATGGCGCAAGGATGACTCTGAAAACTGGACACCTTGGCAAAACGCAGCATCGACGTGATCAGCGCGTGGCAGTCTGATCCGGCCCGCCGGATTTCCGCCAGCAGTTCACGCGTGCGCACCGGGTCGTCGGCTTCGCGCGCGGCCAGTTGCGCCAGATTGACCACCCCCACCAGCGGATTATTGAGCTGGTGGGCAATCTCGCCCACCATGGTGCCCAGCGCCGACATTTTTTCCAGTTGCACCACACGCTGGTGTTCGTGCCCGATCAGCAGCAACTGGCGCTCCAGCTCATGCTGACGCTGGTAGTCGCGCTCAACCCGGCCCAGCGCCACATAAAACAGCGCCAGCACGCCCAAGCCCGCGGCCAGGCTCAGGCCGATGACAGCGGCCATCGACTGCACAAAATCCTGTTGCAGCGCGCTGATGTCGCGCATTACCACCAGGTCGCCAATGCGTTGCCCGGCCACGTCTGGCAGCGCCAGCATGGCCAGATGCAGCACCTGGTTGCCAGACTGAACCACCTCGGTGGCACCAGAGCGCAGCCGCTCCAGCACCTGGGCACTCAACTCTGGCGGAAACTGCGGCGCGGTCTGCGCCACCAACACCCGGTTGTCAAATTGCTCCCACTGGCCCTGGCGCTTGAGCATTTCTTGCCCATACTGCCACTGCCGGTGCAGGATAAAGCGTTTGTCCACCAGCACGAATGCATCAACCGCCAGACTATCGTGGATTTCGTCAACCAGGTAGCCGATCTCTTCGCCCATTTCCAGGTAGCCAATTGGCCGCCCATCGACCAGCCACGGCATCACCAGGCGCAGCGTCAAGGTACCCAGCGGCCCTAGTTCCAGCCCATGCACCGGCGCCCGCGTGCTGCGCGCCAGTGTGGCTGACAAGCGCTCAATCATGTCATCATGGTGCTGCGGGCTGTGCATACGCGCCACGTTCACCAAATCAGCGTTGTTGAAATACAAATGCGTCAACCGATGCTGGTCGCGCAACGTGGCAAACAACGGCCCGACCTCGCGCAGCAGCGCCGGACGGTCTTGTCTCTGTAGCGCCTGCTGCACCACCCGGTTGGCCATCAAGGTCTGCAGCGACGCTTGCATCAGGTCGGCGTCTTTGGCAATCTTTTGCTGCAGCGACGCCCGCACGGCAGCCACCCGCTCGGCCAGTGCCTGGTCGCGCACACGCACTTCCAGCAGGTAGCTGGCCACGGCAAAAGCCGCCAGAATGGACGCCAGCACCATGGCAAACGGCCACATAAAGGCAGCGCGAACCCGGCGCGGATGTTGACCGATCGAGGTGGTATTCAGCACAGTGGCGTGAACGCAGAAGGCGTCAATTTAGTCATAATCACAGGGATGATTGTTGCATCAACGTCAAGCCTGTGAACCACCCCACTGCCAACCCCCTGACTGGATCGCACGCCCCGCTTGCGCGCGCCAGCGCGATTGCGCAGGCGCGCCAGTTGGTACTGCTGCAGCGCGCGCCGTCGGCCACCGGTTTGACCACGCCCTGGGTCGAGCGCTCCTGGCAGCGCTGCCTGCAGCTCGGGCTGGAACCCGGCCAGCCGGTGCAGTTTGACATCATCAGCCCGCACCAGAGGGCACAAACGCAAGAGGCCAACCAGCGCCTGCTGCAGTCGGCCAGCAAGATCATGCAGGGGTTGGGCAAAGCGATTGCCAACACCGGCTACTTTGCGATCCTGACCAACGCGCAGGGTATCGTGCTCGACACCAGTGGCCCGATCGACCAGGGCGACCTGCGTGCCAGCCTGATCACCCGTATCGGCACCGATTTGTCTGAGCGGGCCATCGGCACTTCGGCCATTGGCACGGCGCTCGCCGAGCAGCAGGCGGTCTGGTTACACCGCGGTGAACATTTCTTTCAGGACAACACGCACTACACCTGCGCCGGCGCCCCGTTGTTCGACCCGCAGGGTCAGTGTGCGGGTATGCTGGACCTGACCGGTGTCGATGTGCCCGAGCGCACCGAACTCAAACACCTGGTGATGCAATCAGCCGCGCAAATTGAAAACGCGCTGGTGCTGGCCACAAAGCACCAGCTCATGTTGCGGCTGAATTGGCCTGGCCACGGCCTGGGCAGCACGGCCGACGCCTTGCTGGGACTGGACGACAACGGCTTCGTCAGCGGTGCCAATTCGGTGGCGCGCCAGATCGTGCCCGGTTTGGCCGCGGGCGTGCATGCCAACGAACTGTTTGGACTACCCTATCAGGCATTGTTTGACGCGGCACAGCGCAGCGACGCCACGCTGGACGTGGCGTTGCGCAACGGCCTGCGTCTGCGCGCCCTGGCCACGCGCCGCAGCCAGCAGGCGGCGTCAGGCGTGGCCGCCAGCAGCGCCGCCAGCGGGGTGCCAATCCGGCAGATGCAGGCCTCGATGATCCGCCAGGCGATGGAGCAGGCTGGCGGCAATGTTGCCGAGGCAGCGCAGGCGCTGGGCATCAGTCGCGCCACGCTCTACCGCAAGCTCGAGCACAAAGATTAGGCCAGCGCCACCACCAGCGCCGATGCGGCCATGCGGGCCACAGCCATCTGGCCTGGCACGGCAACAAACGGGGGCGCCGCGAAACCCACCCAATGGCCACCCCCATCAAGCGTCAGCACCACTTCGTCACTGCCCTGGCCGGGGGTGACGCGCTCGACCACGCCGCGCAAGACACAACTTGCAGCGTCCGCATCAACCATCCCGACTGCGGCCTCGGCGGGGGCCGCAGCCACGCGCACCGCCGTCGCCTTGCACAGCACCAGCACCGCCAGCCCCGCCGCCAGCCCCAGCAGGTCGGCACTCTCCCAGGTAATGCTCGATAGCAGCAGTGCACCACCCGGCGTTTGCAAAGTCACCATGGCCATCGGGTCATGGGGTGCCAGCGCCTCACAGCGCCGTACGGTGCAAGGCAACTGGTTGCGCATGCTGGTGCGCAGCCCCAGACTGCCCACCAGCGCTGCAGTACCTGCATGGCGGGCCAGTACCTGGCGACGCACCGCCGTCAGTTCGTCGGCCAGGGCCAGCAGCGCGAGTCCTTGTTCGGTGATGCGCGCGCCGCCGCCGCCGCTGCCGCCGACGCTGCGGTCCACCAGCGCCACACCGCTCAAATTGGTGAGCGTGTCAATCGCTTGCCAGGCCGCCTTGTAGCTGATACCGGCCTCGCGCGCTGCCTGGCTGATGGAGCCCGTTTGCCCCACCAGGCGCAGCACTTCCAGGCGCTTGTCGCTGGCCGGATCAACCAGCGCATTGGTCAACGGAGTGCTGTTTTCAGTCTTCATGCGGGCATTGTGGCACATCGAGTTTGATAGCTACAAGCGACCGTTTCAAGGCGGTTTAAGGCCAATTCTTAGATTCTCTGTGATGGGTGTGATGAGCAATTCAAAGGCACCACAGAAGTTTGTTACCATCGTTATTCTTTTTTGGAATAGCGAGTATCGCTGTGCAAGCCAAAATTTTTACGCCCCCACGCCAAGGAATATGTCATGAAGCCCCTCGTTCGAACTCTCTTCACCGTCTTGTTGGCCGCTTTGGCGCACACCCAGGTTTTGGCTGGCCAAGCCCAAATTGCAGTGGCCGCCAACTTTGCCGAACCCATCAAGGCCGTCGCGGCGGTGCTTGAAAAGACCACGGGCCACACCTTGAGCATCACGCTGGGTGCTACCGGCAAGCTCTACGCCCAGATCAAGAACGGTGCGCCGTTTGACGTGTTTCTGGCCGCCAACACCACCGCCCCAGCCGCGCTGGAGAATGAGGGTCTGGCCCAAGCGGGTAGCAACTTTACCTACGCCCATGGCAAGCTGGTGCTGTGGTCTGCAGATGTGGCAAAAGTGGACGCCAAGGGCGACGTACTCAAGGGCAGCGGCTTTCGCAAACTGGCCTATGCCAACCCAAAAACCGCACCCTATGGCGAAGCCGCCGTACAGACCCTCGACAAACTGGGCCTGACTGGCGCCTTGACCCCGAAACTGGTGCAAGGCGAAAGCATTGGCCAGACATTCAACTTTGTCCACACCGGCAACGCCGAGCTCGGCTTTGTGGCCATGTCGCAAGTGCTGGAGGGCGGCAAGCTCAAGGGCGGCTCAATGTGGGTAGTGCCGCAAACCCTGTACAACCCGATCCGGCAAAACGCCGTACTGCTGAACCGCGGTGCCAACAACCCGGCGGCGGTGGCGCTGATGGGTCTGCTGCAAAGCCCCAACATCAAAGACCTGATTCGCTCTTATGGCTACGACATCTGAGCGCCACCCAACCTCACCATGCTGACCGACTCTGACCTGCAAGCCATCGGCCTGACGCTGCAAGTAGCAGCGCTCACGACCGTGATCTTGCTGCTGGTGGGCACGCCGCTGGCCTGGTGGCTGGCGCGCACCCGGTCCTGGCTTAAGAAGCCACTGGGCGCGCTGGTGGCCCTGCCGATCGTGCTGCCGCCTTCGGTGTTGGGGTTTTATCTGCTGGTCGTCATGGGTCCCCATGGCACCGTGGGCCAATGGACCCAGGCTCTGGGTCTGGGCGTGCTGCCTTTTACTTTTGCCGGGCTGGTGTTGGCATCGAGCTTTTATTCCCTGCCGTTCATGGTGCAGCCGATTCAAAACGCGTTCGAATCCATGGGCGCACGCCCGCTAGAGGTGGCAGCCAGCCTGCGCGCCTCAAAGCTGGATGCCTTTTTCAGCGTTGTCGTGCCGCTGTGCAAGCCCGGCTTTTTTACCGGAGCCATCATGTGTTTTGCCCACACCGTGGGCGAGTTTGGTGTCGTGCTGATGGTGGGCGGCAACATACCCGGCATCACGCGCGTGGTATCGGTACAAATTTACGACCATGTGGAGGCGCTCGAATACGCAGACGCACACCGGCTGGCAGCGGTGATGCTGGGCTTCAGCTTCTGTGTGCTGCTGGCGCTGTACCTGTACAACGGCGCGCGGCACAAAGGGGTTGGTGCATGAGCCAGGCGGCGGTCACTACCCCGGCGCACGCGCCCACTGAACCAGGCTTGAGCATCCAGTCGGTGTTGCAGCGCCCGGGCTTCACCCTGAACATGGTATTTGCGTTGCCCGCCAGTGGCATCACCGCACTGTTTGGTGCCTCCGGTTCGGGCAAAACCACCGCCTTGCGCGTGCTGGCCGGGTTCGAACCCAAGGCCCAGGGGCGCATCTGCGTTCGGGGTGAGGTCTGGCAAGACAGCGCCCAGGGCATCTTCAAACCCGTGCACCAACGCGCCCTGGGTTACGTGTTTCAGGAAGCCAGTCTGTTTGCGCACCTGAACGTGCAAGGCAATTTGCAATACGGCTTCAAGCGTACACCCGTTGCCGAGCGCAACCAAAGCTGGGACGCCACGCTTGAGCTGTTGGGTATTGGCCCCCTGCTGGGTCGCTGGCCCCATCAACTCTCGGGTGGCGAGCGTCAGCGCGTGGCCATCGCCCGGGCGCTGGCCAGCAGCCCGCGCCTGTTGCTGCTCGATGAGCCGTTGGCCGCGCTGGACCGTTCTCGCAAAGCCGAAATCCTGCCCTACCTTGAGCGGCTGCAACAGCAGTTGGCGCTGCCGGTCATTCTGGTGACGCACGCCATCGACGAGGTGGTGCGCCTGGCCGACCGCGTGATCTTCATGAGCGAGGGTCGCACGGCACCGGCTGTATCGCTGCAACACGCGCTGGCACAGCCTGACTCTGCGCTCTTTGACGACCAAGGCCCGGTGAGCGTGCTGCTGGGCGAACTGCAACACGCTGACGGCGACGGCCTACGCGCCTTTGTCCACGGACGCTTGAGCCTGCGCCTAAGTCTGCCACCCGGCACCCAAGCCTCGGCCACGCGACTGCGCGTACCGGCGCGCGACGTCAGCCTGGCGACGCTGCAGCCACAAGCCGTGAGCATCCTGAACCAGTTGCCGGTGACGATCGAAGCGCTGCGCCCGGGCACAGGCGAGCGCGTCACGGTGGTATGCCGATTGATCGATGGCCAGACGCTGCTGTCCGAGATCACCCGCTATTCCTGCCAGACCCTGGCGCTGCAGGAAGGCCAGACGGCGTGGGCGCTGGTCAAGTCCGTGGCGCTGATGGATTGAACCAGCATCAAGTTTGACCCGCTTGCAGCCAGGGCGTTGACGCGGCCTGGCGCGCCGCCGCCATACGCGCCAGCAAGGCCGGCGCAGCGTCATCGGTCAACAGCATCTGGCGCTGGCTGACTTTCAAAAACTGCTCTTGCGCGGCGTGGTCCAGAAAGGTGATGAGCGCATCAAAGTAACCTGCCACGTTGAGCAAGCCGACCGGCTTGGTGTGGATGCCCAACTGTGCCCAGGTCCAGATTTCAAACAATTCCTCGAACGTGCCAATGCCACCGGGCAGCGCGATAAAACCGTCAGAGAGTTCGGCCATACGCGTCTTGCGCTCGTGCATGCTGGCGGTAACGATCAGTTCGGTCAGCCCGGCGTGCGCCACCTCTTTGCGCGCCAGCGCCAGCGGAATCACCCCGACCACACGGCCACCGCCGGCCAGCACGGTGTCGGCCAGCACGCCCATCAGGCCGATGCTGGCGCCGCCATAAACCAGCCCCAGCCCCTGCGCCAGCAGCGCCTGGCCCAGGGCGCGTGCACCCTGCGCGTAGTCGGCCAGCCGACCAACGCTCGAGCCGCAATAAACACAGACCATTTTCATGCCACACCCGTTTGAAAAAAACACCAGCGACAACGCTACACCGCGTCAAATTGAATGCAATTGCGCCCAGCTTCCTTGGCCGCGTACATGGCGGCATCGGCCTTTTCCATGACATCTGCCATCGTCACCTGAGTTCCCCGAAACAGCGCGACGCCCAAACTGGCGGTGCAATGGTGCTCAATCAACGCAGCATCAGGTTGGCCTGCTGCCGTGGCCAGCACATAAGGCATCGACAGCGCCAACAATACCTTCTGGGCAATCTGCTGGCCCTCCTGGATGGCGGCATCCAGCTCGGTACTCAAGCCATTCAGAATCACCACAAATTCGTCACCCCCGGTGCGGCCGACGGTGTCCACCTGGCGCACGCACTGCTTGAGCCGTTTGGCCACCTCCATCAGCAGCAAGTCGCCCGCAGCGTGTCCGTGGGCGTCGTTGAGCGGCTTGAAATTGTCCAAATCCAGATAGATCAGCGCACCGTAGCTTGCGTTGCGTTGCGCCCTGGCCATGGCCGACTGCATCCGGTCAGAAACCATGCGCCGGTTGGGCAGACCAGTCAGCGGATCAAAGTACGCCAGGTTGCGGATCTCCATTTCCATCCGCTTGCGCTCGGTGATGTCGGCGATGTAGCCCTTGACCTTGACCACTTTGCCGTCTTGCAACTCGGCCTGACCCTGGGTACGAATCCACAGATAGCGCTGCTTGACGGTGACAAAGGGGCATTCAATGTCATAGCCAATGCCCTGCCCGACGCACAACCAGAAAGCCTGCAACACCCGCGTGCGGTCCGGCTCCGGGTAGCAGGCAGCACTTTGGTCGATGGCGGCGCGCCCTTTATCTGTCAGCACCTCCACCGGCATATCGTGAATATGAAAGGTCTCGGTGGTCCAGTACATGCTTGACTTGACCACATCCCACTCCCAGCCGCCGATCTTGCCCAGTTGTTGCGACTGCTCCAGCAGCGCTTGGCTTCGTTGCAAGGCGCGTTCACGGTCGTCAAGCTGATCGAGCATCGCGTTAAAGTGCTGAGCCAGTTGGGCCGCCTCATCGACACCCCAGACCTCGGCACGCAACTGGCGTTGACCAAGCGCCACCGCGCGCGCAACATTCTCAACCCGGCGCAGTCGGCGCGTCTGGTAGCGCGCGGCCAGAGCGGCGATCAGGGACGCCAACACAATCGAAAAAATGGTGAACAGCACAATGTCGCGCTTGGCTTTTGCAAACTCAGTGTAAAAGCTGTCATTGCCCACCCCGACCCGCACCCAGCCAATGTGGTGTTGCCCTATGGTCACGGGCTGACTCACATCGACGACGTTATCGGCCATCAACAAAACGCGAGTAACAGGCTGCGCGGGCAGATCCGTCAGGTACTGACCGCGGCGCGAACTGTCTATGTGCGCCAGGATTAAACCGGAGGGTTCCACTACCATCGCATAACGCAGGCTCGGGTAGTTCCCTACACCGGCCACAATTTCTTGCAAGCCGCTCAGATCGCGCGAACTGACCCAAGTGGCCGAAGAGGTCGCCAGACTACTGGCCAAGGCGCCGAGTTGCTCTTGTTGCTGTTTGGCTTGCAAATCGAACTGGCGGCGCAGCATCTCCCAACCAAACAAAGTCAGCGCCAGCGTCAGCAACAAGGTGGTCACCAACACCAATTGCCGATAGAGCGAGCGGGTCAAGGCCGCTTTGATTTGGCGAATCATTGCGGGCTTTCAACCGGCCGGATGTCGCGCTCAAAGCGCGCCACATAGTCTGCCACCACCTGATAGCTGGTATCGTTGGCAGGGTGAAACTTTGCCGTCTGCATGCCCTGCAAAATGGCCTGACCCTGCGCTGTACGGTGCAATGCCAACAGCAAAACCGACACCTGCTGCGTCAGCGTTGCCGGTACATCATCGCGCGCCATGACCGAGTTGTTGATCAGCGACGGCGTTTCCCAGACCACGCGCAGTTGCGCAGCCTCTTGCGGGTGGTCTTGCTGAAACAAACGCCAGGGCGGTGGCCAAGTGGCTCCCGCGGCGGTTTGCTTCAAAACCACATTCATCATGGAAGACTCTTGCGAGCCGACGTAAACGTTTTGAATATCGCTGCGGATGTTGATGCCATGGCCATGCAGATAAACCTGCGGCATGATGGCCGCAGCCAGCGCCGTGTAGGACGGATAGCTGACGCTTTTACCCTTGAGGTCAGCGGGCTGGGAGATGCCGCTGTCTTTGCGAACCAAAAAAATGCCCTTGAAATCTTGTGCGTCCCCGGCCATGGCGATCACGTGGTAACCCACCTTCTGGGCTTGCAAAGTCTGCCAGGGGTTGGGTAGCAAAAACGCTGGCAAGCGCTGACGAAATTTCTTTTCATAGGCTTGGTAGTCGCGTGAGGACTCCAGCTCGATCTTGACGCCCTGCAATTGGCGATTGAGATGGTCCACCAGCGGTTGATACGCGTCGCTGAGTTTTTCAGGGTTATGCAAGGGGTGCACTGCCAGCCGGTACAACGGCACTGAACCGGGCTTGGGTGCACTGCTGTACTGTAGCGTTGCAGGGGGGGCGTTCGACGTCTCAGGCGAACAAGCTGCCAACAGCCAGCTCGTCAAAAGCAGCGCCAGCACTTTGGGGAAAGCGTCTGAATTCTGATAAGTGCGGGGCTGCATGGACTGATCCTTGCGCAAGTGTAAGCGTTCGACGTTCCAGTGAGTGTCTCATTTTTCCACACTAAACTTGCGCCTCATGCCAGCCTGTGTCCTCCAGAACCCCCTCATGCAACGCCGAACCCTGATCCTGTCTGCCACCAGCGCGCTGGTGGCCTGCGCCACCCACGCGCCCTCGACGCCGCCGCTGCCGGTGGCCGCCGTACCACGCCAGCCGCGCATCGGTTTGGCGCTGGGCGGTGGCGGCACCAAGGGCTTTGCGCATGTGGGCGTGATCAAGGCACTGGAAGCGCAAAATCTGGCTCCTGCCGTGCTGGCCGGCACCAGCGCCGGCAGCGTGGTGGGGGCGCTGTACGCCAGCGGTCTGAGCGGCTTTGCCCTGCACGAGCTGGCTTTTGCGCTAGATGAAAGCAAGGTGCGCGACCTCAACCTGCGCAGCCCGTGGGAAGGCCTGCTGATTGGTCAGAAGCTGCAAGACTACGTCAACCAACTGGTCAATAACCGATCGATTGAGCAGTTGGACAAACCGTTTGCCGCGGTCGCCACGCAGGGCAGCAGCGGTGCGCGGGTGGACTTTGCCCGCGGCAACACCGGTCAGGCGGTGCGCGCCTCCAGCAGCTTCCCGCTGTTCTTCAAGCCCGCGCTGATCGCAGGGCAAACCTACGTGGATGGCTGCCTGGTCAGCCCGGTGCCGGTCGATGCCGCGCGCAAGCTGGGGGCTGATCTCGTGATCGCGGTGGATATTTCTGCCCAACTGGAGCGCGACAAAGGTTTTGACGGCCTGGGCAACGCGATTGACAACTCGCTCATCATCATGATCAAGCGGCTGGGCGCGCAAGAGCTGGCGCGCGCCGACGTGGTGATCCGGCCGCAGGTCGGCACCATCGGCGCGACCGACTTTGACCGCAAAGACCGGGCTATTCTGGAAGGTGAAAAAGCGGTGGCGCAAATGCTGCCCGACATCCGCCGGGCGATCCAGCAGTGGCAGGCCAGCCATCCCTAATACCGGTTTAATAAGTTGGGGTCAGAGGTCAAAACCAGCTCTGCTGCGCGTCATCAACCGACCCGCGCCGCGGCCGTCTTTGGCGGCCGCCCCATGCTGGAGTACCAGAAATCGTCGGCCGCCAAAG
>JAQTSL010000105.1 GCA_028711355.1 Rhodoferax sp. | reverse complement strand
CCTGGAAACGTGCCACTACAAGCGGTTTTTGCTTTCAGATCAAAAATCGATGTAAGTTGTTGAATTCATTAGCGGGCTGGGGCGGGAAAACAGGATTTTTGGCGAAAAGGTGTCGAACTTGTGTGGCACGTGCCGATCAGGTCCACTTGGCGTAAACCAAGCCCGAAAGTGCAATCCCAACCAGCCACAGCATCCAAGTTTCCGATACGCCGTAGGGGTAAATCATCAGTGCTACACCAATCCATTCAAGCACCGAGATTGACGTTTTTCTGCCTCGTCGAAATGCAACCCAGCCGATGATGCCAAACAGGATGGCACCTAAGATGTAAGCCGGGGTTGGCAGCACCAAGCCGAGAGATTCAAACTGTTTGAGTTCATTCATGACTAAAAAAGCTAACTTTTGGCCCTACTTCAGCACTTCTTCAAACTCTGCCAACTCTGCGCCAATGACAGCATATTTCTTCGACTTGGCTCTGTTGTCAGCCCAATTGAGCACAGCCCCTTCTAAGTTTTCTTTGAAGTGAGCAAGTGCTGATTCTTTTACCTTTTTGGTGGCCTTGCTTGACCAGAGGTCTATCAGATCAGACAAACCATTGTCAAAATCATCGAATGTCTCAAGGTGAAGCCACTGGCCAGCTATATCAAACATTTTTTCTTTCGGTATTGTTTCAGTTGTACGGCGAATCAGTTTCCGCCTGGATTGACGGCATCAGCAACAGCATCAACGGCCTTGGCGGTGACCTTCACCCCGGTGGCAATACGAATACGTGCGATGGTCTCATCCATTGGCGCTGTGATTAACACGTCAAGCCCCAACTTCCTGGCAATGTCGTTGACCACAGCAGGGTTCAAGGGGATACCCCCTGCGTCGATGGCCTTGATCAGGTCACTGGCACGTTGTTCTGGTGACAGGGGTTGACGACGAGATAGGAGTCGCTTGAGTAAGTTCACGTTGCTGCCAGGATTGGTTGAAGGGCAATAATTACGTCATTATTTTCTTGAACTCGCCGCTGGCGACCATGGCCTTTAAATCACTGGCACCGCCAACAAGCACCCCTTTGACAAACACCATCGGAAAGGTCGGCCAGCCACTCCACATTTTGAGGGCGTTGCGTTTACGCCAGCTGTTGAAATAGTTGCCGTATTCCAAATACTTGTAGGGTTGCTTGATCATCTCCAGCGCCTTGCACGCCTGCCTAGGAAAAGGGTTGAACCCCATCCCCACGACCACCACATCGTTGTCTCTGACCGCTGCGATCACCTCCTGCACGATGGACTGCTGGTTTGCCTCAACCATGCTGCGAATAGCATGGTGAATGTATTTTTCATCAAGAATAGGGCGTGACATGGAAAACTCCAGGAGTGTTGAGAATTAAAAGTGTGGCAGCGCAACTTGTCAGGAGCGACGCCATGGCAAAGTTAGCATGATTCGTTTTCATTCAATCCGGAATAACAGCATCAGCCACAGCACCAACGGCCTTGGCAGTAACTTTTACCCCGGTGGCCACCACCGTCACCGCCGCATCGGCTACAGCAACGACAGCACAGGCTTGCAGGGTGAGGGAGATGCAGGCAGTAATAACCAAGAGCAGGACTGTTTTAAGTTAAACATGAACTGAGATGAACTGGTAAGTGGTACGCAATGAGATCTCACTATTGGAGCACTACCGTTGTGGGGAGCAGTTCTTTGATTGCCTTCTCGTATTCGGCAATCGAGCCGTCCGACATGGGCGATGGAATGGTAATGGCTATGTGGGAGGCATGCAATTTCTTGAGGGCATCCAAAAAGAGAGGATTTTCCTTGTTGGCTTCTGCCAGAGATCGAATGATGATGTTTGTGGCAGCTGTGTTGGCAATAAGCCATGCAACTTGATCACTCGTTTTTATCAGTGCATTCTGAACTTCTTTGGATTCTTGGCTTTTGTTCATGGGGGATTTGATTTAAAAGTTGTAACAGGAATCTCGCCAATGGACACTGTAGGCCATCCAAAATTGCCCGGCGGTGCAACACCAAAGCCTTTCAGCATACACCGACGCTGAACCTGCCGAACCAATGCAGAACCGAAGGTACAGCAATAGTGCAATCCAGAAAAGAAAAAAGCACCAAGGTTTTTGACCTAAGTGCTTGATTCGTTTGGATTTTTTGGCTCCTCGACCTGGGCTCGAACCAGGGACCTACGGATTAACAGTCCGGCGCTCTACCAACTGAGCTATCGAGGAACAAGCGGCGGATTCTAAAGCAAATTGCTGCGGTTCTTGCCTTGAAGGTCGTCGAAATTCATCAAATTTGCGTGTCAGAACAAGTTACGCCACGATGCCAAAGGAAGGCCGGGAGCGACCGTCAACTATGGCATAATCCGCCGCTTTCCAGCAATGGACTAGGGCGGTTAGCTCAGGGGTAGAGCACAGCATTCACACTGCTGGGGTCGGAGGTTCGAAGCCTCCACCGCCCACCAAGTCAGTCAAAGGATTCAGCGTCGTGTTGAGTCCTTTTTTTTCGTCTGTGTCAGGCGGGTTGCTGGGCTGGTGCTAACGCAAGTGATGGTGGGTAATGACAATGGACCAGGTCGATGCAGTCGTAATTGGCGCCGGTGTGGTGGGCTTGGCGGTGGCGCGGTCGCTGGCGCTGGCCGGGCGCGGGGTGCTGGTGCTGGAGGCAGCCAACACCATTGGCAGCGGTACCAGTTCGCGCAACAGCGAGGTGATTCACGCTGGCATCTATTACGCCACCGGTTCTCTCAAGGCACGCCTGTGCGTGCAGGGCAACGCGATGCTGTACGACTATTGCGCTCGGCGCGGGATTGATCATCGGCGTTGCGGCAAGTTGATCGTCGCCACCTCATCTGATCAGGTGGATCAACTGCAACAGATCCAGCAAAAGGCCAGGCGCAACGGTGTTGCTCAACTGCGCCTGTTAAGTCGCGCCGAGGCAAGCGCGCTGGAGCCAGCGCTGCGCTGCGAAGCCGCTTTGTTGTCCGCATCGACCGGCATCGTGGATAGCCATGGCTTGATGTTGTCGCTCCAGGCAGAGCTTGAAACCGCCGCTGGACTTGTTGCATTAAATTCGCCGGTAGCGCAGATGAATAAAGCGCAAGATGCTATAGAAATTGGTATGCAAGACGGCACCAAACTGCGTGCAAACCTGGTCATCAACGCGGCCGGTTTGGGCGCAGTCGCGCTGGCGCGGCGTTGTACCGGGTTGAATCCAGATTGCTTGCCGCAGGCCTTTTTTGCCAAAGGCAATTACTTCACACTGGCGGGGCGGGCACCCTTCACGCATCTGATTTATCCGGTACCCGAGCCAGGTGGACTGGGCGTGCACCTGACGCTGGATTTGGGCGGACAGGCCAAGTTTGGCCCGGATGTGCAGTGGGTCGATGATGTGGATGATCTGTCGGTTGATGCGGCGCGTGGTGCTGCTTTTGATACACAGGTGCGACGCTACTGGCCGGCGTTGCCAGTCGGTGCGTTGCAACCTGGTTACGCCGGTATTCGGCCCAAGATCAGCGGGCCGGGAGCGCCCGCCGCAGACTTCATGATTCAAGGGTCTGCCAGCCACGGCGTGCCCGGGCTGATCAACCTGTTTGGCATTGAATCGCCTGGCTTGACCAGTGCGTTGGCGCTGGGTGACCATGTGGCGGCGTTGGCGTTGCGCGCGTGAAACGACGCCTGATGTGCTGTAGCAGCGGCGCCCCCGCCGCAAATGCGTGCTTTGCGCTATGCTGCGGCTGCCGAACTCACTGATGGACCCATTTTCTATGTTGTTACAAGCTGATCTTTCCCAACTGGTGCTGGTCGATTACCAGGCGCGCCTGATGCCGGCAATTTTTGAGGCGCCACAAGTACTTGCCAACGCGCTGCGGCTGGCGCAGGCAGCCAATCACTTGAAGGTGCCGGTGATTGGCACCGAGCAAAATCCGTCCAGACTGGGCGAAAACCCGCCCGACATCAAACCGCTGTGCCAGCGCACGCTGGCCAAAATGCAGTTCAGCGCGGTGGAGGAGGGCTTGAGCGAATGGTTGCGCCCGCCAGAAAGACCACTGGTTGGCAATGCGCGTAGCCTGCCCAAGCATCTGCAAAAACAAACGCAGGCGGCCGTGCAGCGCAGCAGTATCGTGCTTGGCGGTTGCGAGACGCACGTTTGCTTGCTGCAAACCGCGCTGCAATTACTGGAGGACGATTTTGACGTGTGGGTCGTGACCGATGCGTGCAGTTCGCGCACCGAGCGCAATCGCGACGCGGCGTTTGACCGTCTCGCCGGGGCGGGGGCCGAATTGGTAACGACCGAAATGGTAGTGTTTGAGTGGCTGCGCTCGGCCGAGCATCCACTTTTTAAAACCGTCCAGGCGCTGATTAAATAGCTGACCAATCGGCGCGTTGTCCAGCAGTCAGCATGGTGCAAGCTGACTGTCCATAATTATGAATTCAGTTTATTTAACAACAAGCGGAGACTCTCTATGACGACGTATGCCGAATTTCATCAGCGTTCCCTGACCGATCGTGACGGTTTTTGGGCTGAGCAAGCCAAATTGGTGGACTGGAAGGTCCAGCCAAAGCAGATTTGTGACTACAGCAACCCGCCGTTTGCCAAGTGGTTTGTCGGTGGTGTGACCAATCTGTGCCACAACGCGGTGGATCGGCATCTAGCGGCGCGGGCCGACCAAGCCGCGCTGATTTTTGTGTCAACTGAAACCAACCAGGAAAAGGTCTATTCGTTCAAAGAGCTGCACGCCGAGGTGCAGCGCATGGCCGCAACGCTGAAAGACCTGGGTGTTGCCAAGGGCGACCGGGTGTTGATTTATATGCCCATGATTCCTGAGGCCGCTTTTGCGATGCTGGCTTGCACCCGCATCGGGGCGATTCATTCGGTGGTATTTGGCGGCTTTGCCTCGGGCTCGCTGGCGACGCGCATTGAAGACGCTGCGCCCAAAGTGATCGTGAGCGCCGATGCCGGTTCGCGGGGCGGCAAGGCAGTGGCCTACAAACCACTGCTTGATGAAGCCATCAACCTGTCCCAGTACAAGCCTGCGTCGGTCTTGCTGGTTGATCGCGGCTTGGTGCCCATGGCCTTGGTAGCAGGGCGTGACAAACTATGGGCTAGCTTGCGCGAGCAACATCTCAGCACCGTGGTGGAATGCGAATGGGTCGATGCCACCCATCCCAGCTACACGCTCTACACCAGCGGCACCACCGGCAAGCCCAAAGGCGTGCAGCGCGACACCGGTGGCTACGCGGTGGCGCTGGCCGCCAGCATGAAGCACATTTACTGCGGTGAAGCGGGTGAAACCTATTTTTCAACCAGCGACATTGGCTGGGTGGTGGGTCACAGCTACATCATTTATGGCCCGCTGATCGCCGGCATGGCGACCATCATGTATGAAGGGCTGCCGATTCGCCCGGATGGCGGCATCTGGTGGAGCCTGATTGAAAAGTACAAAGTGACGGTGATGTTCTCTGCGCCTACCGCGATTCGGGTGCTGAAAAAGCAGGACCCGGCGCTGCTGAAAAAGTACGATTTGTCGTCACTCAAAGCGCTGTTTTTGGCGGGCGAGCCGCTGGATCAGCCCACTGCCCAGTGGATCAGTGAGGGGCTCGGTCGTCCGATTGTTGACAACTATTGGCAGACCGAAACCGGCTGGCCGATTTTGAGCATTTGCAAGGGTGTCGATGACTCGCCGACCAAGTTTGGCTCACCGGGCAAGGCAGTGTATGGCTACGATGTCAAGTTGCTGGACGAAAGCACCGGTGAAGAGCTCACTGGCGCCAATCAGAAAGGCGTGGTTGCCATTGAAGGACCACTGCCTCCCGGCTGTTTGCAGACGGTTTGGGGCGACGATGCGCGTTTTGTCAGTACCTACTGGACCACCATCCCGGGTCGGATGATTTACAGCACGTTTGACTGGGGCATTCGCGACGAGAACGGCTACTACTTCATCTTGGGCCGTACCGACGACGTGATCAACGTGGCCGGCCACCGCCTGGGCACGCGCGAGATCGAAGAAAGCATCTCGGCGCACCCCAATGTGGCCGAGGTCGCGGTGGTGGGCGTGGCTGACCAGCTCAAAGGGCAGGTGGCGATGGCCTTTGCCGTGGTCAAGGACGCGTCCCTGATTGCCGACGAAGCCAGTGCGCTCAAGCTTGAGGCCGAGATCATGAAAATCGTCGACAAAGACCTGGGTGCGGTGGCCCGGCCAGCGCGGGTGCGTTTTGTCACCGTGCTGCCCAAGACCCGCAGCGGCAAGTGCCTGCGTCGCGCCATTACGGCGGTGTGTGAAGGCCGCGATCCGGGCGACCTGACCACCATGGACGACCCGGCGGCGCTGCAACAGATCAAGGATCTGGTCAGCGCTTAACGGGAAAGAACAGGTTGTCATACCGGGCCACAACCCGGTATCCAGTGGAATCTGAGCCATGGATTGCGGATCGGGGTCCGCAATGACAGCCAACTTTCATGCTTCGGGGTGACCTCAATGTCATGACCCTTAGGGAGTCACTGCGCACTTGAGGGTTAATCCCCGCTTGGAAGGATTGTGCGGCCGTAGGGTGGCACAATCCTTTTTGATTTTGCGGCACTTGCGGTGCCGCAGTCGCATCCGCCAAACGGTCAAGCCGTGACGCGGAAGGTTAATTAACCCACAGCTTTAACCAGCTAAAGTTTCCTCCAGGGAAACGAAAGTCAGCGAAACATGAGTGAAACCCTCTCGGTTTATCAAGCCTATCAGGCCAACACCTATCTTTTTGGTGGCAACGCCCCGTACGTTGAGGAAATGTACGAAAACTACCTCGCCAACCCGGGCAGCGTGCCAGATTCCTGGCGCGATTATTTTGACGCCTTGCAGCACGTGCCGGCGGTCGATGGCTCTGACCTCAGGGACGTACCACATCAGCCGGTGATCGACGCTTTTGCGCAACGCGCCAAGTCCGGCGGTACCCGGGTGGTGCTGGCCAACATTGACGCTGAAATGGGGCGCAAGCGTACTGCGGCGCAGCAGTTAATCGCTGCCTATCGCAACGTTGGCGCCCGCTGGGCCGACCTGGACCCACTCAAGCGCACCGAACGCCCCGCCATTCCCGAGCTGGACCCGGCGTTTTACGGCTTCAAGGAAGCCGACTTTGAGACCGTATTCGACACCAGCAACACGTTTTTCGGCAACGACAAGATGCCGCTGCGCGAGCTGCTCAATGCGCTGCGCGAAACCTATTGCAGTTCAATCGGCGCCGAATACCAATACCTGACCGACCAGACGCAAAAGCGCTGGTGGCAGCAAAGGCTGGAAAGTGTGCGCAGCCAACCCAGTTTTGATGCAAACCACAAAAAACACATTCTGGACCGCCTGACCGCCGCTGAAGGGCTTGAGCGTTTCCTGCACACCAAGTACGTTGGTCAAAAGCGTTTTTCGTTGGAAGGGGGCGAAAGTTTCATTGCCGCCATGGACCAACTGATTCAGCAGGCGGGTGCTCGTGGCGTACAAGAAATCGTGATCGGCATGGCACATCGGGGGCGCCTGAACGTACTGGTCAACACGCTGGGCAAAATGCCCGCTGACCTGTTTGCCGAGTTTGATCACACCGCGCCAGAGTATCTGCCCTCGGGCGACGTCAAATACCACCAGGGCTTTAGCTCTGACGTGACCAGCCCGGGTGGCCCGGTACACCTGAGCCTGGCGTTTAACCCGTCGCATCTTGAAATCGTCAACCCGGTGGTCGAAGGCTCGGTGCGCGCGCGCATGGACCGCCGCGCCGACGTGCAAGGCCGCCAGGTGCTTGCGGTGTTGGTGCATGGCGACGCCGCGTTTGCCGGCCAAGGCGTCAACCAGGAGACCTTGGCGCTGGCACAAACACGCGGCTACACCACCGCTGGCACGGTGCACATCATCATCAACAATCAGATTGGTTTTACCACCTCGGACCCGCGTGACATGCGCTCCACCCTGTACTGCACCGATATCGTCAAGGGTGTAGAAGCGCCGGTGATGCACGTCAACGGTGACGACCCTGAAGCGGTCGTGATGGCCACCCAATGGGCGCTCGACTTCCGCATGGAATTCCGCAAAGACGTGGTGTTGGACATCATCTGCTTTCGCAAGCTCGGCCACAACGAGCAGGACACCCCGGCGCTGACGCAGCCGCTGATGTACAAAAAAATATCCGCGCACCCGGGCACCCGCAAACTTTACGCAGACCGGCTGGCCACACAGGGGCTGGGCCAGACGCTGGGCGATGACATGGTCCGCGCCTATCGTGCTGCCATGGACGCTGGCAAGCACACAGTTGATCCGGCACTGACCAATTTCAAAAGCAAGTATGCGGTGGATTGGTCCCCCTTCCTTGGCAAAAAGTGGACCGACGCCGGTGACACCGCCATTCCAATGACCGAGTGGACGCGGCTGGCTGAAAAAATCACCACGCTGCCAGCGTCTGTCACGCCGCATCCGCTGGTTAAAAAGGTTTATGACGACCGTGCCGCGATGGGCCGTGGTGATATCCCGGTGGACTGGGGCATGGGCGAACACATGGCGTTCGCCTCGCTGGTGGCCAGCGGCTACCCGGTGCGTTTAAGCGGTGAAGATTGCGGGCGGGGAACGTTCTCCCACCGGCACGCGGTGATTCACGACCAGAGCCGTGAAAAATGGGACGTTGGCAGCTACGTGCCACTGCAAAATGTCGGACCAGGCCAATCCCCTTTTGTCGTGATTGACTCGATCCTGTCGGAAGAAGCAGTGCTGGGCTTTGAATATGGTTACGCCTCCAACGACCCCAACACCCTGGTCATCTGGGAAGCGCAGTTTGGCGACTTTGCCAATGGTGCCCAGGTGGTGATTGACCAGTTCATCGCCTCTGGCGAGGTCAAATGGGGCCGCGTCAACGGCTTGACCATGCTGCTGCCGCATGGCTACGAAGGGCAGGGGCCAGAACACTCGTCGGCCCGCATTGAGCGCTTCATGCAACTGGCGGCAGACACCAATATGCAACTGGTGCAGCCGACCACGGCCAGCCAGATTTTTCATGTGCTGCGCCGCCAGATGGTGCGCAACCTGCGCAAGCCGTTGGTGATTTTTAGCCCTAAGTCGCTGCTGCGCCACAAGGACGCCGCCTCACCCCTGTCAGAGTTCACCAAAGGCTGCTTTCAGACCATCATTGCTGATAGCAAGATCGTCAAGGGTGACAAGGTAAAGCGGATAGTGGCATGCTCCGGCAAGGTGTATTACGACCTGGCTAAAAAGCGTGAGGAAAAGGGCGTGGAAGACGTGGCGATCTTGCGCGTTGAACAGCTCTATCCGTTTCCACACAAGGCCTTTGCGGCAGAGCTCAAAAAGTATTCCAACGCCACCGAGGTGGTGTGGACCCAAGACGAGCCGCAAAACCAGGGTGCCTGGTTCTTTGTGCAGCACTACATCCACGAAAACATGCTTGAGGGTCAAAAGCTGGGCTATTCAGGGCGCGCTGCTTCAGCCTCGCCGGCGGTTGGCTATTCGCACTTGCATCAGGAGCAGCAAAAGGCGTTGGTTGAAGGCGCGTTTGGCAAGCTCAAGGGCTTCATCCTGACCAAATAAACGTCACTCCAACGTTCCTGGCAACAAAGCCACCCCGAAGCATGAAAAATAGTTGTCATTGCGGGCCGCGACCCGCAATCCATGGATCCCGGGTCGCGCCCGGGATGACAACCTGTTCTTTCACGTTAACCCACAGCTACCAGTTCAAGCGCAAACCTCCTGAACATTTTTGAAAGAATTGTGATGGCCATCATAGAAGTTAAAGTTCCGCAGTTGTCTGAATCGGTGGCAGAAGCCACCTTGCTGCAGTGGAAGAAAAAAGTCGGCGACGCTGTTGCCGTGGATGAAATCCTGATTGACGTTGAGACCGACAAGGTGGTGCTCGAAGTCCCCGCGCCGTCGGCTGGTGTGCTGGTTGAAATTGTTCAGCCCGACGGCAGCACGGTGGCGGCTGATCAACTGATCGCCCGCATTGATACCACAGCGGCGGTCGGTACCGCACCCGTGGCACCTGTGGTAGCCGCCATGGCTGCTGCGGCTGCCCCAGCAGTCCAGGCTGCACCGGCTGCCAGCGCCTCCAAAGCAGGCGTGGCCATGCCTGCCGCTGCCAAGCTGATGGCTGACAACCAGTTGGCGGCTGGTTCCGTGGCAGGCACTGGCAAAGACGGTCGCGTCACCAAGGGTGACGTATTGGCCGCTGTGGCAGCACCTAAAGTTGTAGCTGTTCCCGCAATGCCAGCAAGGGCTGCAACCCCGTTATTGCCTCAAGTGGCGGCACCCGCCAGTAGCCTGGCCGAGCAACTGGCCGGGCGCCCCGAGCAGCGCGTGCCGATGACCCGCTTGCGCGCCCGTGTTGCCGAGCGGCTGCTACAGTCGCAGTCAAGCAACGCCATCTTGACCACCTTCAACGAGATCAACATGGCGCCGGTGCTGGAGATGCGTAAGCGGATGCAGGAACGCTTTGAGAAAGAGCACGGCGTCAAGCTCGGTTTCATGAGCTTTTTTGTCAAGGCGGCGGTACACGCGCTCAAAAAGTTTCCGGTACTCAACGCCTCGGTCGATGGCAACGACATTGTTTATCACGGCTACTTTGACCTTGGCATCGCCGTGGGCAGCCCGCGCGGGTTGGTGGTGCCGATTTTGCGCAACGCCGACCAGATGAGTTTTGCCGACATCGAGAAAAAGATTGCCGAATTTGGCACCAAGGCGCGCGACGGCAAGCTGGGCATCGACGAGATGACCGGTGGCACGTTTTCCATCAGCAACGGCGGCACCTTTGGCTCGATGATGTCCACCCCGATCATCAACCCGCCGCAAAGCGCCATCTTGGGCATTCA
>JAQTSL010000104.1 GCA_028711355.1 Rhodoferax sp. | reverse complement strand
CAGCCCGATGGGCTGGAGTGGTCGATTGCGCGCAGCACCGGCAGTACGACGGTCACCGCACCCGAGTCAAAGGTACACAGCGTGTTGACGGCGTGGCAAGAACGCACCGCGTGGTTGCCGGATTACACCTGGTCTTCTGCGCCAAAACAGGCTCCAGACCTTGTTAAACAAGCGCAAGTAGCTATTCATTCAGAAGCAGACTCGGCTTGGCCAGCAGTTGATGCGGGGACCTCGCTGGCGGGCATTGTGGGCGGGCTGGTGACTTTGAGCCTGGTAATGGGCGTGGGCTACTGGCTCAAACGGCGTAAACCCAGTCCGTTGTGAGCTCCATCGCACGCGCGCTGCAAGATTTTCAGTCGCTGGAGTCGCTGGCGGCCAAAGACTCGGCGTTGTCTGCGCTGGACGCGCGCGCCAAGATTCTGGTCACGCTGGGCTTTATCGTCACCGTGGTCTCGTTTGACCGTTACGCCGTGGCGGCCTTGTTGCCACTGGTCTTGTTTCCGGTGCTGATGGCAGCGCTGGGTAATATCCCGTGGCGGGTGATCGGGCGCTCGGTGCTGCTGGCGGCACCGTTTGCCGTGATGCTGGGGGCGTTTAACCCTTGGTTCGACTCGCAAGTGGTGTTGCGGGTGGCGGGTGTCGGCATCAGCGGGGGCTGGTTGTCTTTTGCGTCGATCCTGATTCGCTTTGCCTTGACGGTGTCGGCCGGGCTGATGCTGGTGGCGGGGACCGGCTTTGGTCCTTTGTGTGTCGGCTTGGGGCGCTTGGGCGTGCCGCAGGTATTGACCACCCAGTTGTTGCTGTTGCACCGTTATGCCGGGCTGCTGGCCAGTGAGGCGGCGCGCATGAGCCTGGCACGTGAACTGCGGGGCAATGGGCGCAGACTGCCGCTGGCGGTGGTCGGCCCGCTGCTGGGTCACCTGCTGCTGCGTGCACTGCAACGCGCCGAGCGCGTTCATCAGGCGATGCTCGCGCGCGGCTTTAACGGCCAGTTGCCGCGCGGTGCTGGTGCAGACTGGCAGCGGCTCGACACCGTGTTTGTGGTGGTCTGTCTGCTGGGGTTTGGGTTGGCGCGCCAGCTTGATCTGGTGCATCGGCTTGGCACACTGGTGCTGGGGGTACTTCGGTGAGCAACCCCGCCATCGAAGTGCAGGGCTTGCACTACCGCTATCCGGATGGCCAAGCCGCCTTGCGAGGTGTCAGTTTTTTAATTCAACCCGGCGAAACCGTAGGCTTGATCGGAAGCAATGGCGCGGGCAAATCCACCCTATTGCTGCACCTCAATGGCGTGCTGCTGCCCAGCGCCGGGCTGGTGCGGGTGCAGGGGCTGCCCGTGGAGGCGGCGCACTTGGTGGCAGTGCGCCGCCAGGTTGGCATGGTGTTTCAGGACCCGGACGACCAGTTGTTCATGCCCACTGTGCAAGAGGACGTGGCTTTTGGCCCCATCAACTTGGGCTTGCCCGATGGAGAGGTGCAAGCACGGGTTGCCCAGGCTTTGGCCACAGTGGGGGCCTGTCACTTGGCGGCGCGTGCGCCGTATCGCCTGTCGGGCGGCGAAAAGCGCAGTGTGGCGCTGGCCGGTGTGCTGGCCATGCGCCCCGATGTGGTGGTGATGGACGAGCCCAGCGCGGGTCTGGATCCGGCGGCACGCAGGCGCTTGATTGGGCGGTTGGCCGGGTTCAAGCTTACCCAGTTGATCGCCAGCCACGATCTGGACCTGGTGCAAGACCTGTGTAGCCGCGTGCTGGTGATGCGTGAAGGATTGTTGGAGGCCGATGGCACGCCCGATGCGATCTTTGCCGATGCTGCGCTGCTACAACGCTGTCATCTGGAAGTGCCGTTGAGTCGCTCAGGTCATCGGCTTCAGATGCACATGGCTGTGTAGCGCGTCGCCACCTTCGCCGTGTGCATGGCTGTGCGGATGGGTGTGGTGGCCATCGACCTGCACCGACACCAGATTGAGCTGCCCGTGCCGCACCCCGCGCTCGGCCGTCAGCGCGTTGGCAAACTGGCGTACTGCCGCCGTGCTGCCGCGCAACAAAACGCTCTCAATGCAATTGTCGTGGTCCAGGTGTGCGTGCAGCGTGGCCAGCGTCAGGTTGTGCTGATCGTGCTGCAAGGTGGTCAGGCGTTCGGCCAGGTCACGCTCGTGATGGTTATAGACATAGCTCAGATTGGCCACGCAATGGCCGTCCTGGTCGCTGGCTTGGCGCTGGTCCTCCAAATGCGATCGCAGCAGGTCGCGCACCGCTTCTGAGCGATTCTTGTAACCGCGCTGGGCAATCAACTGGTCAAATTCTTGCGCCAGCGAGGTGTCGATCGACAGGGTGATGCGTTCCATCATGAAATTTCGCAAGTTGCGGGAGTACACATCTTAATGTGAAAGAACAGGTTGTCATACCGGGCTACGACCCGGTATCCAGTGAATCCAAATTGCATGGATTGCGGGTCGGAGCCCGCAATGACAGCCCGGTCGTATCTGCTCCAAATTGCAAGGCGATGCCAGCGTTGGTGACGATCGGAGTCGATGGTTATCAGCATGGATAGAAGCTAATCAAATCTTTTCTGGAAATGATTCATATCAAGGGTAAACCCGCAAAAAAGAGTGGCTTGAACCCATGATTTGACCTGGCCCGCAACTTGCAAATACTCCAACGATTGCCGCCCGCACCGGCTGCAACATCATGAGGAGACACCATGGGCAACATCAGTGAAATTTTTGAGCTTGGACGCAACCTGTCCACCGGTATTGAAAACCGCCTGGGCATGTCGCGACGCGACTACCTGCAGTTTTGTGCCACCTTAGCCGCCACCATGGGGCTGGCCAAGGGGGCCGACGCCGCTGTCGCCAAGGCCATTGAATCGGCTCAGCGCCCGAGCGTGATCTGGCTGCATTTTCAGGAATGCACCGGTTGCTCTGAATCGCTGTTGCGCGCCGAGCACCCGACGCTTGAAAAGCTGATCCTTGACGTGATCTCGCTGGACTACCACGAGACGCTGATGGCTGCGGCCGGTCATCAGGCCGAAGCGGCGCGCAAAGCGGCGATGAAGGCGCACAAAGGCAAATACGTGCTGGTGGTTGAAGGCGCCATCCCCATCAAAGACAACGGCATTTACTGCAAGATCGGTGGCCACACCGCGATCGATCTGCTCAAGGAATGCGCGGCTGACGCGGCGGCGGTCATTGCCATTGGCTCGTGCGCCTCTTGGGGCGGTATGCCATCGTCAGGTGGCAACCCCAGTGGCGCATCCAGTGTGGGTGAGGTACTCGGCAAACCAGTGGTCACCATTCCCGGTTGCCCGCCCAACCCGTACAACTTCTTGGCCACGGTGGTGCACTTTCTCACCTTTGGCAAGCTGCCTGAGGTCGATCAACTCGGTCGCCCCAAGTTTGCCTATTCGCGTCTGATCCATGAGCACTGTGAGCGCCGCGCCCACTTTGACGCCGGTCGCTTCGCCATGGAGTTTGGCGATGCCGGTCACCGCCAGGGCTATTGCCTGTACAAGCTGGGTTGTAAAGGTCCCGAAACCTACGCCAACTGCTCTACCATTGGCTTTGGCGACGCCGGTGAAAACAACTGGCCGGTCGGCTGCGGTCACCCGTGCATCGGCTGCACCGAAAAAGGTGTCGGCTTTACCAAACCGATCCACATGGTCGCCAAATTGGCTAATGTGTCGCCACCACAGCAGTATCCGCGCATCGTCGAAGAAAGCGGCAAAGGCGCCACCTTCGCCGCCGCCGCCGCGCTGGCCGCTCTGGCCGGAGCCGCCGCTGGTGGTGCCGCCATGCTGGCGCGCAACCTGGGCCGGTCGAACGCATTGCAGCAGGCCGAAGACGCCAAAGCCGCCCAGCCAGCCACCTCCAAGACCGAGGCCTGATCATGGACTCGCGTCGTCACTTTCTCAAAGGGGTGCTGGCCAGCGGTGCCGCGCTGGCCGGTGCTGCGGTTGCGCCCGAAGCCTGCGCCCGTGACACTCACACCCGACCGGCAGAAGGACTGGGCCTGTTGTACGACTCGACGCTGTGCGTCGGTTGCAAGGCCTGCGTGGCAGCGTGCAAGGCGGCCAACAACAATCCAGGCGAGTTTTCCACCGAAGACAAGTTGTGGGACACGCCGCTGGACACCTCGGGCTACACCTTCAACATCATCAAGATGTACCGCAACGGCAGCATGCAGACCAAAGACGCTGAAGAGAACGGCTTTGCCTTCATGAAGACCTCTTGCATGCACTGCGCCGACCCGTCGTGTGTGTCAGCCTGTCCGGTGTCGGCCATGATCAAAGACCCGGTCACCGGCATCGTCTCTTACGACCCGGACGCCTGCGTTGGTTGCCGTTACTGCGTGGTGGCCTGCCCGTTTGGCATTCCCAAATACCAGTACGACTCGCCCACCGGCAAGATCGGCAAGTGTGAGCTGTGCCGCCATCGCACCAAAGACGGTCATTATTCGGCCTGCGCCGAAGTCTGCCCGACCGGCGCCACGCTGTACGGCAAGACCTCTGATCTACTGGCCGAAGCCAAGCGTCGCATCGCGCTGAAACCCGGCACGCTCACTACCTATCCGCGTGGCAAGATTGGCGGGCCGGATCAAAGCTACGAAGCACCGGTGGGTAACTACATCAAGCACGTCTATGGCGAAACCGAATACGGCGGCACCCAGGTGCTCAAGTTGTCGGCGGTCAATTTCCAGAAAATGGGCATGCCCGACCTGCCGCCCAAATCGTCGGCGGCCACCTCCGAGACGATTCAGCACTCGCTGTATGGCGGACTGGTGTTGCCGGTGGTGGCACTCGGGGCGCTGAGCTTTATCGCCAAGCGCAACGTCAAAAATGACGACGATGTCGCGCCGAACGGCGATCAAAAGGAGCAATCATGAGCCAGCACGCACACGCAGCACCTGCCCCCATGGGCGGCAGCCTGGTCAGCGCTACCACGTTGGTTTGTGGCGTTCTGATTGCCATCATGGCCACCTTCCTGCTGGTGCGTTTTGTCAACGGTTTGGCCAGTGTCACCAATATCAACGACGGCTACTCTTGGGGCATCTGGGTGGTGGTTGATGTGATGATCGGTTCAGCCTTGGCCTGTGGCGGTTTTTCGGTCGCGTTACTGGTCTATATCTTCAACAAGGGTCAATACCACCCGCTGGTGCGCCCGGCCTTACTGGGCAGCCTGTTTGGCTACACCTTGGCTGGTACCGGTATCTTTATCGACCTGGGGCGTTGGTGGAATTTTTGGCACATCTTTTGGCCCAGTTATTCCAACCCGAATTCGGTGATGTTCGAGGTGGCGGTGTGCGTCACGGCCTACATCGTGGTGATGTGGATCGAGTTTTCGCCGGTGTTCCTGGAAAAGCTGGGCATGAAGGATGTGCGCGCCAAGCTTAACAAGCTGCTGTTCTTTTTCATCGCGCTGGGCGTGCTGCTGCCGATGATGCACCAGTCGTCATTGGGCACCATGCTGGTGGTGATGGGCAGCCAGGTCAACCCGTTGTGGCAAACCCCGTTGCAACCGGTGATTTACCTGCTGACCGCGATTGTGATTGGCTACGGTGTGGTGCTGTTTGAGGCCTGCGTGGCCGCCAGCGCCTATCGGCGCTCGATCGAGGTTCATCTGCTCGATCCGCTGGCCAAAATCATGCTGGGCGTGCTGGCGGTCTATATGCTGATTCGGGTCGGTGACCTGACAGTGCGTGGTGCCTGGGGCGCGGCGTTTGAGTTCAGCGGTGTGGCGCTGTCGTTCTGGATTGAAAACCTGGCCTTTTTGGCGCCGTTCCTGCTGATCGGCAGCACCCAGGCGCGGCGCAACCCGGCCAACCTGTTCCTGGCGGGCATCGCCATCATGCTGGGTGGCATCCTGTTGCGCCTGAACGGTTTCCTGATCGGCTACGGGCACCACACCGGCACCGGCTGGACGTATTTCCCGTCGTTTGGCGAAATCATGGTCACCACCGGTATGTTCGCCATCGAAGTTCTGGGCTATATCATCATCACCCGTCGCTTCCCGGTGCTGCCGCGCGAAGATAAGCTGGCAGCCAGCTAATCAGTTGAGGACAGAGCTGGTTCACTTCGTGACACTGCGGTCTGTCCCACACCCAATTAGTTGGGGACAGAGCTGGTTCACTTCGTGACACTGCGGTCTGTTCCACAAGTATCAGAATTTATTTAGGAGACTCACATGGCACAACGCATCACCATCGACCCCATCACCCGTATTGAGGGGCACCTGCGCATTGACGTTGACATCAACGGCGGCAAGGTCAACAAGGCCTGGTCTTCTGGCCAGATGTGGCGCGGCGTCGAGCTGATTTTGCTTGGGCGTGACCCGCGCGATGCCTGGACCATCACCCAGCGCATTTGCGGTGTCTGCACCACGGTGCACGCGATCTGCTCGGTGCGTGCGGTCGAAAACGCGCTCAACCTGGAGATTCCGCTGAACGCCCAGTACATCCGTAACATCATCATCACAGCGCACGCGGTGCACGACGCGATCGTGCATTTTTATCACCTGTCAGCGCTGGATTGGGTCGATGTGGTGTCAGCGCTGAAGGCTGATCCAGACAAGACGGCGGCGCTGGGTGAGAGCCTGTCAAGCTGGCACCTCAACAGCAAGCACGAAATGCGCAAGGTGCACCAACGCCTGAAGGGTTTTGTCAACGGCGGCCAATTGGGCATCTTTACCAATGGCTATTGGGGTCACCCGGCCATGAAGCTGTCGCCCGAGGTCAATTTGCTGGCAGTGGCGCACTACCTGCAAGCGCTCGAAGTGCAACGCAAGGCTAACAAGATTGTCTCGATCCTGGGTTCCAAAACGCCACACATCCAGAACGTGGCCGTGGGAGGTGTGGCCAACCCGCTGGCGACCGATTCGGAAGCGGTGCTGACGGTTGAACGGCTGATGGCCATCAAGGGCTACATCGACGAGTTGGCCGATTTTGTCAAAAATGTTTATCTGATCGACGTTGCCGCAGTGGGCGCTTTTTACTCGGAGTGGACCCAGATTGGCAAGGGCGTCACCAACTACCTGTCGGTGCCCGATATTCCCTTGGACACCAAGGGCACGCAGTTTGCCTTCCCGGGTGGCTTTATTCCCGGCGGCGACCTGAGCAAACGCAAGGCGATTAGCAGCTTTCATGACGAGTATTGGCAAAAGGGCGTGGAAGAATCGGTCAAGCACTCTTGGTACAACTACAGCGGTGCCAAGTCGCTGCACCCTTACAAAGGTGAGACCAGCCCCAACTACACCGACTTCAAGGAAGATGCCAAGTATTCCTGGCTCAAATCACCCACCTTCTATGGTCAGGTGGCGCAGGTTGGTCCGCTGGCGCGCGTTTTGAACGGCTTGGCGGCGGGGCATAAACCGACCACGCAGTACGCCACGGCGGCGCTCGAAACAGTTTCTGCCTTGGCCAAAACCAAGATCGGTCTGGACGCAATGCATTCCACCATCGGCCGCCACGCCGCGCGCGCCATCACTTGCTGCGTCAATGTCGATACCCTGGCTGACCAATGGACTGCGCTGCTGACCAACATGGGCAAGGGCGACATGGCCACGTTCAACAAGCCGGTGTTTCCCAAGGGCGAATCCATGGGTGTCGGTTTCCATGAGGCGCCGCGCGGTGCGCTGTCGCACTGGGTCGTCATCGACAACGGCAAGATCAAAAACTACCAATGCGTGGTGCCTTCCACCTGGAACGCCTGCCCGCGTAACGACAAGGACGAGCCCGGTCCCTATGAGGCATCCCTGGTGGACACCCCGATCGCAGATGCCGAAAAGCCCTTGGAAGTGCTGCGCACGATCCACTCGTTTGACCCCTGCATTGCCTGTGCGATCCACCTGACCGACCCCAAGAGCGGCGCGGCCTTTTCGGTCAAGGCGGTCTGAGTCTGCCTCTTGCTACCATTGAAAGGGTCAGCGCGCTGCTGACCCCTTTTTTTTGGAACGGTACCAATCAATGAATGCAGTAGTTTTGGGCATTGGCAACACCATCCTGACCGACGAGGCAGCGGGTGTGCGCGCGGTCGAGGCGCTGGAGCAGGCTTATCGGATGCCGCCCAATGTGCTGCTGATCGACGGCGGCACCTCGGGGATGGAAATGATCGAAGACCTCTCCAACCTCGACTTTCTGCTGGTGCTTGACGTTGTCTTGACCGGCGCTGCAGCGGGCAGCCTGGTCAAAATCGCCGGTGACGAAATTCCGATATTTTTCCGTGACAAGCTCTCGCCGCACCAGATCGGCTTGCCCGACGTGCTGGCCAGTCTGGAACTGCTGGACGCCCTGCCTAAAGAGATTGTGGTGCTGGGAGTTGAGCCGATCTCGCTGGAACTCGGCACTGACATGACGCCTACCATTGCCGCTGCCGTGCCCAAGCTGGCGGCCCTGGCGGCCAGCGAATTAACCCAACGTGGTTATGTGCTGGCACCCGCGCCCAGCGCTGCGCTGGCCTGAAAGCCGTTGATGTGCCTGGCAGCGCCTTCCCTGGTGATCGAAGTCGGTGACGACATGGCCGTGACCGAATGCTTCGGTGAGCGCCGCAGCGTCAGCTTGCTGCTGATGACGGAGCCGGTGCAGGTGGGCGACTACGTTTTGATCCAGGCCGGCGGCTTTGCTTTTGAGCGAGTCGAACCGGATCGTGCGCAGGAAGCGCTGGCACTGATGCAAGACCTGCTGACCCAACCCGACGACGCCCGAATCTGGGGCCAAGCCGCATGACCGTGCAGGTACACATCAGCAACCCGCAGGACGGCGTCGAAGCGACTTTTTTTCGCATCCAGCAGACCCGCATGGCCGACGTGCCGATCCTGAACCCTGCGTTGCAGGTTGAGGCGATTGATTTTCAGCGCTGGCAGGGTCACTGGTTAGGCATTGTCGTCACGCCCTGGTGCATGAATTTGATGCTGCTGCCCGGTAGCGACGCGCCGTGGCAATCGGTAGCTGTCAATCAGCGCCGTTTTGTCAAATTCCCGGCCGGTGACTTTGCTTTTTTGGGCGGACAAGAAGACGAAGTGGGCGACTACCAAAGCTGCTCGCTGTTTTCGCCGATGCATCAATTTGCCACCCAACCGGATGCGGTGATGACGGCGCGGGCCTCGCTGGTCGGTCTGCTGGCGCCGCCACCTGACAAAGATGCCACCCCGCTGCCAACAGAAAAGAAGCCAGCAGAACTGTCACGACGCGGGTTTTTATCGATGCGCAAGCGATAAGTGGGCGTTCCCAATTACCATACGTGCCATCAAGAGGGCGTGGGTCATCCAGCCACTTAGCCAACGGAGACAGATATGACATCGATTGCACAGTTCAACGCGCAAGCCATTGAGGCCACCGATCTTGAACACTCCGAGCAACTGGGCTTGCTGCAAGCCCTTGGTGACGCAGTGGAATGCGGCGCCGACTCAACCCAGGTGGCGCGCCAGCTCGACGCGTTGATCGCTTATAGCGAAGCGCATTTCGTGTCCGAAGAACTGCTGATGCGCATGAAAAGTTACGATGACTATGAAGACCATCAGGACGACCACGCACATATGCTGGCGCAAATGCGCGCCATGGCCGTTGACCACGCCAACGGCAACAGCGCGCTGATACCCGGTAAGGTCAAAGACGTGCTCGATTTCATCGGTCGCCACATCGCCACGCGCGACAAACGCCTGGCCGACTATGTGCGTACCAACCGGTAGCGTGGCCGACGATGCACGAAATGTCGCTGGCAGAAGGGGTGTTGCAGGTCATCGAAGACGCGGTGCAAAAAGACGCGTTTCAAAAAGTGGCGACAGTCTGGCTGGAGATCGGGCAATTGAGCGGTGTTGAGCCCGAGGCGATGCGCTTTTGCTTTGACGCCGTCACCCGCGACAGTGTCGCCGACGGTGCCAAACTGGAAATCATCACCACGCCAGGGCAAGGCTGGTGCATGGCTTGCGCCCAGACGGTGCCGATGCACGAGCTGTTTGGCGAGTGCCCGCACTGTGGCGGTTTTCAATTGCAGGTGACCGGCGGCACCGAGCTGCGGGTGAAAGAGCTTGAGGTTGTGTAGGATGGAATCCGCGGGTTAACGTGAAAGAACAGGTTGTCATACTGGGCAACGACCCGGTATCCATGTATTTGAAGCCATGGATTGCGGATCGAGTCCGCAATGACGGCCATCTTTCATGTTTCGGGGTGGCATTTCTGCCATGAGCGTTAAAGCGAACAATGAAGGAGACGGATGATGTGTGTCACTTGCGGTTGCGGTGAAGGTGAAGTTCAGATTGAGGGCGCGCAGGTGAACGGCCATGTGCACGTGCATGTTCATACCCATGCGGATGGTACGCAGCACAGCCATACGCATATGGACGACCAACCTGAGCACGCGCATAAGCACCTGCATGAGCACCAACATACCCATGCCGACGGCACGCAGCACCATCACACGCACGTGCATACCCCTGACGCGACGCATGACCATGACCATGACCATGACCATGACCATGACCATGCGGGAGACGTCACTCACTCGCACGCCGCAGGTGTTGCGCTCACGCGCAGAGTGCAGATCGAGCAGGACATTCTGGCCAAGAACAACGCCTACGCCAGCGCCAACCGGCAGGCGCTGGTAGAGCGCGGCATTTTTGCCCTGAATCTGGTCAGTAGCCCGGGCTCTGGCAAAACCACGCTGCTGTGCAAGACCATCTCCCTGCTGGGTGGGCAATCGGTGGCGGTGATCGAGGGCGACCAGCAAACCAGCCAAGACGCCGACCGCATCCGCGCCACCGGCGCGCCCGCGATCCAGATCAACACCGGCAAAGGCTGCCACCTGGACGCGCACATGGTCGGTCACGCCCTGGCGCAACTGACCGTGCCCGACGGCGCGTTGCTGATGATCGAAAACGTCGGCAACCTGGTCTGTCCGG
>JAQTSL010000412.1 GCA_028711355.1 Rhodoferax sp. | reverse complement strand
AGGCGAAACAGCTTGTCGCGCACCATCTCAGCAGCCATGAAGCGTTCGCTGCGGTCGGTCAGTTCATCAGCGGCGTACCACCAGGCTTGCTCGGGCAGATACTTGACGCAGATCTCAAGCAGGCGGTCAATGTCGTTCGGGCTCTTGGCCGACATCGGCACAAATTCGGCAAAGGCGTGCTTGATCTGCATGGTCTGGAGCCAGGGTGCGATGTCACTGCGGCGATGTACGTTGTCGAGCTTGTTGGCGATCAGCAGGGTGGGAATGTCCTTACCTAGGAGCGCCAGCACGCGCGCATCGGCCGGCGTAAAACTGCCAGCTTCCACCACAAACAAAATCAAATCGACATCGGCCACCGCTCCCACCACGGTTTTGTTGAGCGACTTGTTGAGCGCGTTACCGTGGATGGTTTGAAACCCGGGCGTATCGACAAACACCAACTGCGTAGCGTCCTGGCTGCGGATGCCGGTAATGCGGTGGCGCGTGGTCTGCGCCTTGCGTGAGGTGATGCTGATCTTTTGCCCGACCAACGCGTTGAGCAAGGTCGATTTGCCGACGTTTGGCTTGCCGACGATGGCGATCAGACCGCAGCGCTGGCCCGCCAGTGGTGCCTGCGCCGGCCCTGCCGGGCGCAGCGTATGGTGCAGGTCAGCCAATAGAACTTCTATGTCTTTTTGCCCTGTAGCGCTTGAATCTTCTGCGCTGACAGCTATTTTTTTTGTAGTATTCATGGGGTCTGCCGGGATTTCAGGTTCTGCAACATGGCGGTGGCGGCAGACTGCTCGGCGGCGCGGCGCGAGCCGCCGATGCCACGCTCGGACAAAGCCAGTTCAACCACCTCGCATTCAACGTCAAAGGTTTGCCGGTGCGCCGCGCCCTGGGTGCCAACCACGCTGTAGAGTGGCAGATTGAAATGGCGCGCCTGCAACCACTCTTGTAACTCGGTCTTGGGGTCTTTGCCGATGGCTTGCATAGCCGGGTTAATCTCAACACTCTGGTAGAGCCGATTCACCAGCGCCTGCGCTGCCGAAAAGCCACCATCAAGATAAACCGCGCCAATCACCGCTTCCAGCGCATCGGCCAAAATCGACGGGCGATTCTGCCCGCCCGAACGCATTTCGCCTTCGCCCAGCCGGATCATGTCGGACAAACCCAGCGCAACCGCCAACGGATGCAAGGCCTCTTGGCGCACCAGGCTGGCACGCACGCGCGACAAATCACCCTCTGGCAAAGTACTCAAACGCTGATACAGCAAGTGTGCAACACACAAACCCAACACCGAATCTCCCAGAAATTCGAGCCGTTCGTTGTGGTTGGCTGAAAAACTGCGATGCGTCAGTGCCAGCACCAGCAATCCGGGGTCGGCAAAAGGGTGGTACAGGCGTTGTTGCAACGCCACCAGAGCTGGGCTCAACCGCGTCCCCGAGTCGTGCGGTCAGCGCGAACTGCCAGCATATTTGAGCGTCAGGTAGGCTGGGCCGGCCAGATGGATTTCAGACTGGTATTCAAAGCTGACGATTGTTTTGTCGTTAACTTTGGTGACTTCGATGTCCTTGCCAGCAATTGATTTGATGTTGTCAATCGAGACGGCTTTGTCAAAAATGGAACGAGCCTCGGCCACGCTGCTGCCCTCAGCCGCTTTGCGCGCAGCCTTTTTGACCGCCTGGAACTCCATGGCGGTCGGGACAACCTGCGCTGCCACCAGGCCGACAACGGCCAGAACGATGGCGACAAACAAAAACCCGAACATCGAAAAACCGCGTTGCCCCGATTTGTTAGCGTGTGTCATAGACGTCTCCTGATCAGTTAAAAGAACCAATACGCTTGAGGTTACCAAAATTCATCCAGACAAAAAAGGCTTTGCCCACAATGTTCTGGTCTGGTACAAAACCCCAGTAGCGCGAGTCCAACGAATTGTCGCGGTTATCGCCCATCATGAAATAGTGCCCCGCTGGTACCTTGCAGACCACCCCCTCGACGCTGTAACGGCATTGGTCCCTGAAAGCAAATTCGTCAGCGCCCGGGATAAACGCTGGGCGCGCCTCGTCGTTGAGCAGCGGGTGCTTGACGGCTCCCATGTCTTCTTCGTACTGCTTGAAATAACGCATTGAGTCTTCTTCAAGAAACTCGGGCAATTCACGCGTCGGCAACGCTTTGCCGTTGATCGTCAGGCGCTTGTTCAGGTACGCCACCTCGTCGCCGGGCACGCCCACCACGCGCTTGATGTAGTCCAGACTGGGGCGCGGCGGGTAGCGAAACACCATCACGTCACCGCGCTGGGGCGCCGTGCCCTCGGTGATTTTGGTGTTGAGCACTGGCAGACGCAAGCCGTAATGAAATTTGTTGACCAGAATCAGGTCGCCGATCATCAACGTCGGGATCATCGAACCCGACGGAATCTTGAACGGCTCAAATAGGAACGAGCGCAACACAAACACCGCAATGATCACCGGGAACAGCCCGGCGGTCCAATCCAGCCACCAAGGCTGGGCCAGCAACTTGCCCTTGGCATCAGCCAGGTCAATCTCAACCTTGGCGATACCCAGTTTGCTCAGCTCCTGGTTACGCTGCACAGCTTGCGCCTCCAACTCAGCAGCGGCCTGCTGACGCTGTGGCAGAAAATAAAAACGTTCGCCCAGCCAATAGACACCAGTCACCACGGTGGCCAAAAACAGCAACAGGGCGAAGTTGCCTTCGACCATGCCAAAGTACCAGGCGCCAACATAGGCCAGAAAAGACCCCAGTACAAAAGACGATACAACCTGCATCACC
>JAQTSL010000411.1 GCA_028711355.1 Rhodoferax sp. | reverse complement strand
AAACCACCCTGCCGGGTGGCAAATATGCGGTGCTCAATTTCAAAGGCAGTGTTGATCAGATCGGTGAAGCCTGGACTGCGCTACTACGCGATTGGCTGCCTTCAAGCGGACTCCAACTAGATAGCCAACCAAGTTTCGAGTACTACCCAAAGGGGGCCGCCAATGATTGCGAGACAGGCATCTTTGAGTGCGAAATATGCATTCCTGTCGTTCCGCTCTAGCTAATGCAGGCTTTACCTGAGGTGCTGTACCACGCAGCACCCCTCATTTCACCCCATATGACAGATCAGAAACCGGTTTGCATCGCACCCCAGAACTTGCACAAAAAAATGCGTCCATTCACACACCAACTGACCTTCATGACCCTGGCCTTGAGCCTGGCCGGGTGCGCCAACCTGATGCCGCCACCCCAAGTCGACCCGCTGGTCGTCAGCCAGTGGCAAGCCCCACTGCCGCATCAAGGCACGGTGGGCTCACTGGCTCAATGGTGGCAACAGCAAGGCGACCCGCTGCTGGTGGAGCTGATCGAGGCGGCCCAAACCGTCAGCCCCACGGTGGCGCAAGCGCTGGCCCGGGTGGAGTCGGCACGCGCCACACGCACAGCCGCCAGCGCCGCCCTGCTGCCCAAACTGGATGCCTCCGCCAGCGCCAGCCGGGGCATATCGCAGCCCAATGTGCCGCAGGCCAGCACCCAATCCCTTGAGCTGAAAGCGGCCTGGGAAGTTGACCTGCTGGGGGCCAACCGTGTCGCCAGCCATGCGGCTGAAATGCAACTCCAGGGCAGCCAGGCCATGTGGCACGATGCCCGTGTGTCAGTGGCCGCTGAAGTGGCCAACACTTACTACAGCCTGTCCACCTGCCTGCAATTGCTCAACCTGGCCCGCCAGGATGCGGCCTCGCGGCAACAAACCGCTCACCTTGCCGAAATCAGCACCCAAGCTGGTTTTACCGCGCCGGCCAGTGCCGCCCTGGCCCGCGCCAGCGCAGCAGAGGGCAGCAGCCGCGTCACCCAGCAAGCCGCTGCTTGTGACCTGAACATCAAAGCCCTGGTGGCTCTGACCGGCATGACCGAGCCAGATTTAAGGCAAAAAGTGCCTGTAGCGCTTATAAAACCTGCGCAAGTAGCACCTTTTTTGATAGCAAGTGTGCCTGCACAAACCCTCACCCAACGGCCCGACATCTATAGCGCCGAGCGTGATGTGATGGTGGCCAGCGCCCAGGTGGGCTCAGCCAAGGTCAAACGTTTCCCGAGCCTGACCCTGAACGGCTCGATAGGTGCGCTGCGCTACAACAGCCAGGGCACATCCAACACGCTGGACACCTGGTCATTTGGCCCGTTGACGCTGAACCTTCCGCTGTTTGACGGTGGCCTGCGTGCCGCCAATGTGCTAGCCAGCGAGGCCAACTACACCCAGGCCGTGACCGTTTACCGCGCCAAAGTGCGCCAAGCCGTGCGCGAGGTGGAAGAAGCCCTGGTCAACCTGCAAAGCACCGATGCCCGCAAGGCCAACGCCGAAGTCTCGACCCAGGGTTTTGCCGAATCCTTGCAAGCCACCCAAGCCCGCTACGGCCAGGGCCTGTCCAGCTTGGTGGAGCTGGAAGATGCCCGCCGCAGCGCACTGGCAGCGCAATCGGCCCAACTGACTTTGGCGCTGGAGCGCAACCTGGCCTGGGTGGCGCTGTACCGCGCCATGGGTGGTGGTTTTGATGCCGCCCACACCACCCCCACCACCACGTCTGCACTTTGAACCCCTTTTCTGAAACCCTGTTTTCACCGCACACACCATGAAACACCTCACTTTCAAACCCCTCACCCTGGGCCTGCTGGCCGCTGCACTGATTGGCCTGGGAGCCCTGGGCTTGTGGACAGCCCGACCCGCAGCGGCGCAAGCCACAGCCGCGCAAACGCCCGCCAGCGCGGCCAAACCGTCCCTCACCGTGGCGCTGACCCAGGCCCGCAGCAGCTCGCTGCCGATCAAACTGGCGGCCAACGGCAATGTGGCCGCCTGGCAAGAGGCCAGCGTCGGCACCGAAGTCAGCGGCCTGCGGGTGGCGGAACTTCACGCCAATGTGGGCGACAGCGTCAAAAAAGACCAGTTGCTAGCCAGCTTTGCCACCGACAGCGTGAAGGCTGACGTGGCCCTGGCCCGCGCCGCTGTGGCCGAGGCCCAGGCCAACGCTCTTGATGCCACCGCCAACGCCGAACGCGCCCGCGCGGTGCAAGGCAGCGGGGCCTTGAGCGCCCAGCAAATCAACCAATACCTGACGCAGGAACAAACCGCCAAAGCCCGCGTGGCATCCGCCCAGGCGCAACTCGACTCACAATTGCTGCGCCTGAAACAAACCCAGGTGCTGGCCCCGGACAGCGGCATCATCTCCAGCCGCAGCGCCACGGTGGGCGCAGTGCTGGGGGCAGGCACCGAGCTGTTCAAGCTGATCCGCCAGAGCCGCCTGGAGTGGCGTGGCGAGGTGACCTCAGCCGAGCTGGGCCGCATTCCGGTGGGCACGACGGTGTTGGTGACCGCCCCCGGCGGCGCACAGCTCAAAGGCCGGGTGCGTATGCTGGCCCCCACGGTGGATGCGGCCACCCGCAATGGCCTGGTGTATGTGGACTTGCTGGGAACCCCCCAAGCCTTCAAGCCCGGCATGTTTGCCCGGGGTGAGTTTGAGCTGGGCCAGACGGCGGCACTGAGCGTGCCACAAACTGCGGTGGTGGTGCGAGATGGCTTCAGCTATGTCTACCGCGTGGGGGCCGACAACCGGGTCAGCCAGCTCA
>JAQTSL010000410.1 GCA_028711355.1 Rhodoferax sp. | reverse complement strand
CGGACAAGCGCAAGCAGCTATCAGTTTTGATGCGAGCTATCTGGCCTTGCCGCTGCGCCGGGACGAAGCCGCGCTGCGCCAGATGCTCCAGCGCGCCCTGCCCCTGACCGTGCTGCAGTACCGCCGCGACCGCCTGCTGGTGCAGCGCGTGCGCCAGGTGCTGGCCAGCCAACCCGCTCATACGCATAGTGCAGACGACCTGGCAGCACTGCTGAATATGTCGGCGCGCACCTTGCACCGGCAGCTCAAAGATGAAGGCGCATCGCTGCAAACGCTCAAAGACGAGGTGCGCCGTGCCCGCGCCGAAGACTTGCTGCTGCGCACCCAGCGCCCGGTCAAGCAGGTGGCGCAGGCGGCAGGGTTTCAGAACGAGAAGAGTTTTATGCGCGCTTTCAGGGGCTGGACCGGTCAGTCGCCGTTGGAATTCAGGCAAAACCCAGACGCTTGGCCGCCGACAGCACCTGCACCACCTCCGAGGTAGCCGCTGAAAAAGGTGTATCGGGCGCCAGCGCCTGCTCGGCCTGGCGGTAGTGCCCCTCGTTGATCAGTTGCCCAACCTGCCCCGCCACCTGGTGGAAGTGCGCGTGGTGGTTGACCAGGGCGGTAAAGCTGCTGCGCTCACGCAGGCGCTGACCGTCGGTGTAAATCCACTTGCCCAGGCCACAACAGTCGTCGCGCGACAAACTGGCCACGTCAACTTTGTCGCCACTATCAATGGCGTCGCGCAGTTTGACCTTCCATTGGCGGTGGCCGTCGATGATGGCATCGACATCGATCCCTTCGACCAATACTGGCACAGACGCTCCTGGCAGGCGGAACTCATCCACCTGGGCCGCCATACGCACAGCGGCGGTGCGCAGCGTGTTGCCCAGCGCCGCAGTCTGCTCTACCAGCAAGGCGTTGGCCTGGGTGTTGCGGTCAAGCTCATGCACCGCCTGGCCAATCTGACCGATACCCAAACTTTGTTCGTGAGCGCCGTTGGTGACCTCGCTCAGCAGATTCTTGACCTGGTCAGCATTTTCAACAATCTGATGCATATGCTCGCTGGCCTGTTGCACGATTGCAGCACCATTGGCCACTTCGCTGGTGCTGGTGGTGATCAGCGTCTTGATTTCCTTGGCCGCTGCCGCGCTGCGCCCGGCCAGTGCGCGTACCTCGGTAGCAACCACGGCAAAGCCGCGGCCCTGCTCACCAGCACGCGCAGCTTCTACCGCAGCGTTAAGCGCCAAAATGTTGGTCTGAAATGCGATACCGTCAATCACGCCAATGATGTCGCTGATTTTTTGCGACGAGGTCTGAATGCGCTGCATGGTGTCGGCCACATCCTGCATCACCGCCCCGCCCTGGCTGGCGGTGTTGGCGTTGCCGCTGGCAATCTGCGACGCCTTGGCGACCGACTCGGCCGTCATGGCCACCGTGGAATTGGTCTGTTCCAGCGCCGCCGACGATTGTTCCAGCGCGGCCGCTGCCGATTCGGTGCGCGCCGACAGGTCGGCCATACCGTCAGAAATTTGCTGGCTTGACTGCACCACTGAATCACTGGCCTGATGCACGTGCTGGACGGTCTGCGCCAGCGCGGTCTGCATATTGCTTAACTCGCGCAACAGCGAGGTCACCTCATCGTGCCCCTCCAGCTCGATCTGGCCACGCAGATCGCCCATCGAGATGCCAATCAGGTGGCGGCGCAAGGTGGTAAAACCACTCGTCATTGAAGCAAAAAAACCAACTGCCAGATAGGCTGCTACCAACTGGCTCAACGCGGTTACAGCCAACGCCAACCAGAGGTCTTGGCGCAGTTGGCTTTGCCGCTCCAGCAACATCGATTCAAGCACCGCCAGGTTGTCTTGTACCTGCTTGAACTGGCCCTGTAGGGTCTGGTTGGCAAGCTTGACAAAAGCCGCCGCATCGCCCGCCACGGCAGTGGCGCCGAAAGGCACCTGTAGGCGCACCGTCTTGAGCAGTTGTTCGGTCGCGTTAACGGCGCCGCGGGTGAGCTTTTGGCCATAGATTGGTGCCGCTTTTTGGACTTTGTCGAGCGAAATTTTGGCCTGCACGGTGTCCTGCGCGAGAGTCGCCAAGTAGCCTTCCAGCCGTGCCGCGTTATCAGGCGTGATCTGGCCAGCTTTCAGCGCCGTGCGCACCAGGCCCCGAATTTCCACGGTGGTCTGAATTACGTCCGGCGCGCGCAGCAGCACGGCACTCATCAAGTGATAACTGGCCAGCTCAGGATCAAGTACCAGCCCCGAGCCATCGGTCACCGCATCGAGCAGATCAGCCAGCGTGCGCGACACGCCAATCATGCCCTGATAGACCGCTTCAGGGTCGGCCTTGGCACCCGCTGCCGGTTGCACCGCCCGCGCCGCCTGCACCGCACTGCGCAAGGCAGCAAAGCTGCTATCAACCGGTAGCGACTGGCCGACCTGGGCGTGCATGACCTCAAGTTTGCCAAAGGCGGCGTCAAACGCTTGGCGCGCCTGCGGCAACTGCTCGCCGCCTTCACCAAAAGCCGCATTGCGCGACTGCTGACGCCAGACACCGGCCAGGTCCATGGTCGGATAAATGACACTGGCAAAGCGCACGCCAGCCAGCTCTTGTTCGGTTGCCTGGATGCCTTGCAACTTGCCAACCACCATGACCCACAACAGCCACACCAAAGACACCGCCACGGCGGTTGCAATAATGACCATCTTTAGCGAAAACGTGACTTGCCGCATCAGTCGGGTGGCTGGCACCCAAAGCGACCAGGACAGGAAAAGATTGACTAATTTATGCATACTCTATACCCACGAC
>JAQTSL010000103.1 GCA_028711355.1 Rhodoferax sp. | reverse complement strand
ATCAGCGCCGATCTGCGCCCCGGCCTCGATCACGCACAGCGCGCCAATGCGGGCACTCAAATGCACCTGTGCGCTTGGGTCAATCACCGATGATGGATGAATGCGCGGCTGCTGCGCTGACGGCAAATGCTGCTTCCAGAGCTGCGTCACACGGGCAAAGAAAAGGTAAGGGTCGTCGCTGACGATACAGTCGCCGCGTGCACGCGCTGGCGCCAGCAACGGCGGGCCGACAATGACACAACCGGCCTGAGAGCGCGCCAACTGATGCTGGTATTTGGGGTGGCTCAGAAAACTTAGCTGCGCGCTGTGCGCGTGTTCCAGCGGTGCCAGGCCTTCGATCAGCCGATCCGCATCTCCATGGAGTTCGCCCCCGAGCGCAGCGACGATGAATCCGACACGCAGCGTCACCGGCAACCCGCCTTTCGCCAGCGGCTACTTGCCCGCTGGCACGTTCAGCGCCTTGATCACCTTGTCGCTGATATCGTGCTTGGGGTTGACATAGACCGCGTCCTGAAAAATGATGTCGTAGTTTTCAGCCACGGCAATGTCCTTGATCGCCTTGTTGGCGCGCTGAATGACTTGTTGCAGCTCTTCGTTCTTGCGCGAATTCAGGTCTTCCTGAAATTCACGGCGCTTGCGCTGGAACTCGCGGTCTTGCTCGACCAGTTGCTTCTGACGGCTGGTGCGCTGGGCCTCGGGCAAAGTGGGTGCGTCCCGGTCCAGCTTTTCAGCCGTGGCCTTGATACTGTTGCCAAGATCGGTCAGTTCCTTTTCACGTTTGGAAAATTCCTGCTCAAGCTTGGTCTGCGCGGTCTTGGCTACCGCTGCTTCTTTGAGCACACGATCGGTGCTGACAAAACCGATTTTGACCGGTTGCGCCTGCACCGCCACCGCACAGCACACACCCGCCACCAAAGCACTAAAACGACGCAAAAAAGTATTCATCAGAAACTGGTCCCAATTTGAAATTGCATACTCTGGATTCTATCGTTCCCAAACTTGCGGATCGGCTTGGCAAATGCCAGCCGCAACGGCCCGACCGGCGAAATCCAGCTAATGCCAACCCCCGCCGACGAACGCAGGCTATTGGCGTCGGCGTTGATCGCCAACCCCTGATCCGGCCCACTGACCAGCCCCAAGTCCCAGAATCCGTACATGCGCAAGGTGCGGTCATTGCCAACACCGGGGAAAGGTGCCAACACCTCAAAATTAACATTAAGCTTGCCCGTGCCCCCGACCACAGTACCGCCTGCATCACGTGGTCCCAAACTGCCTTGCTCAAAGCCACGCACCGACCCCAAGCCGCCGCCGTAGAAGTTCTTGAAGACCGGGTACGGGCGGTCGCCGGTAGCGCGCCCCAACCCTAATTCGGCGTTGGCGGCCAGGGTGTATTTTTTGCTCAAGGGAACGTAGCGCTGATATTGGAGAGTACTGCGCAGATAGCGCGCATCGCCGGCCAACGACCACTCGGCGTTGACCCGCTGCAACTTACCGTTGCTGGGCACCAACGCGCTGTCGCGGCTGTCACGCGCCCAACCCAAAGTGAACGGTACCGCAGAACTGGAATAACCATAAGCGTTGGCGTATTGTTGGTACGACAGCGGCAATAAGGTACCCGGTTCGATCGTCGTTTTCTCAAGACCAGCGCCAAAAAACACAGTATCGGTTTCAGTAAAAGGCACACCAAAACGCAGCGACGCGCCCGAGGTAATCAGCTTGTAGTAGCTTTGGTCCTGATACGGGCTGCTGGTGCGGTGATAGACGTCAACCGTACGTGACACACCGTCTTCGGTAAAGTAGGGGTCGGTGGTACTGATGACCAGCACCCGGTTGATTTTGCTGGTGTTAACTTCAATCCCAAGCGAATTGCCCGAGCCAAATGCGTTTTCCTGCTTCAAGCCAAATGACAAGCCCAAACCATCACCACTGGAGTAGCCCGCACCCAGACTCAGGCTGCCGGTGGGTTTTTCAGCAACGTTGAGCGTCAGATCAACCTGGTCGGGCGCGCCGGGTACTTCTTGTGTTTCGACCGAGACTTCAGAAAAATAGCCCAAACGGTCAACCCGGTCGCGCGAACGGCGGATTTTGTCGCCGTCGTACCACGATGCCTCCATCTGCCGCAGCTCACGGCGCACCACGACGTCGCGCGTGCGAGTGTTGCCGGCCACGTTGATTTTGCGCACATAAGCGCGCCGCGACGGATTAGCCTGTAGCGTGATGGCCACACGGCTGTTGACCCGGTCAACCTCGGGCAACGACTCAACCCGCGCAAAGGCGTAGCCAAAATTGCCAAAATAATCGGTAAACGCCTTGCTGGTTCTTGCCACATCGTCGGCGTTGTAGGCGGCACCAGGCTTGATCGTCACCAGCGTCTTAAATTCGTCATCCTTGCCAAGGTAATTGCCGGCCAGCTTGATCGAGCTGACCACAAACCGCGCACCCTCAGTGATGTTGATAGTGATACCAATGTCGGTCTTGTTGGGATCCATCGTGACCTGCGTCGAGTCAACCCGGAACTCCAGGTAGCCACGTGTCAGGTAGTACGAACGCAGCGTCTCAATGTCGGCATTGAGCTTGGCGCGCGAATAGCGGTTGGATTTGGTGTACCAGCTCATCCAGCCACCGGTGTCCAGGTCGAACAGGTCACGCAGCGCAGATTCGGTGAAAGCCTTGTTGCCGATGATGCGAATGTCGCTGATCTTGGCAGGCTCGCCCTCGGTAACGGTAAAGGTCAGGTTGACCCGGTTGCGCTCGATTGGCGTGACAGTTGTTACCACCTGCGCAGCGTACAGGCTGCGGTTGATGTACTGCCGCTTGAGCTCTTGTTCAGCGCGGTCGAGTTGCGCCTTGTCAAACGGCCGTCCATCGGCCAGGCCAACGTCACGCAGGGACTTCAGCAGTACATCCTTGTCAAACTCTTTGGTTCCGACAAATTCAACAGTGGCCACCGTGGGGCGCTCTTGCACCACCACCACCAGCACGTCGCCGTTGACCTCAATGCGAACGTCCTTGAACAACCCCAAGGCGTACAGCGCGCGGATCGAGGCAGCAGCCTTGTCGTCGTTATAAACGTCGCCGACGTGCACCGGGATCGAGACGAAGACCGTGCCTGGTTCGACCCGCTGCAGACCCTCCACTCGAATGTCGCGTACCGTAAACGGATCCACCGCCCAGGCGCTCTGGGCACACACCAACAGGCCCGCCAGTGTCATCAGTGTGGCGGAACGAAAAGATTTGAAATTCATAGTGAGATTAAAAAAGTAACAGTACGCAAGGTCTTGGACATTAGCTAAACAGGCGGGTGATATCGTTAACCAGCGCAATCGACATCAAAACCATCAACACGGCCATGCCACCTTGCTGCAGACGTTCCATCCAGCTTTCTGGCACCGGTTTGCCGGTGGTTGCTTCCCAAAGATAATACATCAGGTGTCCGCCGTCGAGCACTGGCACCGGCAACAGATTGAGCACGCCCAGGCTGACGCTAATGAGTGCCAGAAAAACCAGGTACTGTGTCAGCCCCAAACCAGCCGACTTGCCAGCAAACTCGGCAATTGTCAACGGCCCGCTGATATTCTTGACCGACGCCTGCCCCATCAACATCTTGCCCATCATGGCAAGCGTCAGCCCGGCCATGTCCCACGTTTGACTGAGCCCACGCGTAGCGCCTTCAATCAGGCCGTAGCGCACCAGCACCTGCGCTGGCACCGCCCCCACATAGGCACCGATGCGACCGACTTGCACACCGGCGTCCGACGCCACCTGCGGGCGCACACCAAGCTCCAACTCGCGCCCCTGACGCAAGACCAGCCAGCGCTGCGTCGGCGCACCGGCTGACAACACCGAGCTGCGAATCAGTTGGCGCAAATGCTGTCCATCGACAATCGCGGTCTGATCGACACGCAGCACTTCGTCGTCTGGTTGCAAGCCAGCCTGTGCCGCCGCACCGCCAGGCAGCACCTGGCCAATCAAAGCACGCGAAAACGGTGAAGTGATGCCAATGCGTGTAAACAATGCAGCATCTACCTCGGTGGCGGCCAGCGACGACAGCGCCAGCGTGGCCGCGCGCGATGCATTGCCAGACCCAGCAACTTCGAGCAAAACATCCTGGCCCCCAATGGCCGCCCGAGTCAACTGCCAGCGCACATCGTCAAAGGAACGCACGGCTTGCGGCTGATCACCCACCACGCCCATACTAAGTACGCGTTCGCCACCGGCCAGACCGGCCTGCGCCGCCAGCGATGCAGTGACTGGCTGGCTCAGCAACGGCTGCGCCAGCTCAACCCCGATCCAGTTGACAGCCGCATACAGCACCACCGCAAGCAACAGGTTGGCCAGCGGACCGGCCGCAACGATCGCCGCACGCCGCGCCAGCGGCTGGGTGTTGAACGCCAGATGAAGCTCGGCCGGATCAACCGGGCCCTCACGCTCGTCGAGCATCTTGACATAGCCCCCCAACGGAAACATGGCCAACACAAATTCTGTCGCCTGCGCGTCGCTCTGATGCCGCCAAATCGGTTTGCCAAAGCCAATCGAAAAGCGCAATACCTTGACCCCACAGGCCAGCGCCATACGGTAGTGGCCGTATTCATGGATGGCGATCAGCAGCGCAATTGCCAGTACAAAAGAACCCAGGGTCAGCATGGTTGGTCAACTTGCAAATGTTTCAGCATTGCAACGCCTTGACCACCCGCTGTGCCAATGCACGCGACGTGCCGTCCAGCGCCAACAAATCTTCGAGTGATCCGGACGGCGAAGGTTGCATCGCTGACAAGGTTTCCAGATTGACCGCATGAATCTGGTCGAAGCGGATGGTGCCCTGCAAAAAGGCGGCAACCGCCACCTCATTGGCGGCATTGAGCACCGCCGTGCTACCGGGTGCGGCGTCCAGCACCTGCCAGGCCAATCGCAAGCCGGGAAAGCGCCGGGGATGGTCGTTGGACGTGATCGACTCAAAACTCAGGTCGGCCATGGCGCCAAAGTCAAGCGCCTCCGCGCCGCTGGTGACCCGGTCTGGCCACGACAAGCCAAGGGCAATCGGCACCTTCATATCGGGTGTGCCCAACTGCGCCAGCACCGAATGGTCGCGGTACTGCACCATTGAGTGAATCACGCTTTGCGGGTGGATCACCACTTCGATACGATTGGGTGCCATCCCAAACAGGTAGCTGGCCTCAATCACCTCCAGCGCCTTGTTCATCATGGTGGCCGAGTCAACCGAAATCTTGCGCCCCATCACCCAATTGGGGTGAGCGCAGGCCTGATCCGGGGTGATAGCCCCAAAGGTGGCCGGATCACGTTGGCGAAACGGCCCGCCCGAGGCGGTCAGGATGATCTTGTCGATCTGCGCCGCCCAGCACGCCGGATCGTCTGGCAACGACTGAAACACCGCCGAATGCTCGCTGTCAATTGGCAGCAGCTTGGCACCACCGGCGGCCACGCTGCGCAAGAAGAAATCGCCCCCGACCACCAGCGCTTCCTTGTTGGCCAGCAGCAGCCGCTTGCCAGCGCGCGCCGCCGCCAGGCACGAGGCCAGCCCGGCGGCGCCTACGATAGCCGCCATGACGCTATCCACCTGTTCGTGCGACGCTATCTCTTCAATAGCTTTTGGCCCAGACAATACCTGCGTTGGAAGGGAATTTCCTTTACATTTTTGGGCCAACTCCCGGGCTGCTGCCGGATTGGCCATGACAGCAAACACGGGTTTGAACTGCGCGCACTGCGCCAGCATCTTGTCCACCTGGGTGCAGGCCGCCAGCGCAAAGACCTCTAAACGCTGCGGATGCAAGGCCATCACCTCGAGCGTGCTCACGCCGATCGAACCGGTCGAACCCAAAATGGCGACCCGCTGCCTGCGCCCGGTTGACTGTGTATTCATGCCTTGCCTGAAATAGAAACCAACATCATCGCCAACGGCAGCGTCGGCAACAGCGCGTCAACCCGGTCGAGCACACCGCCGTGCCCCGGCAGCAGTCCACTGCTGTCCTTGATGCCAGCGCTGCGCTTGACCAGCGACTCAAACAAATCGCCGACCACGCTCATGGCGCACAAAAACAAACACGCCAACACCATGAAGGCAACACCACGCGCAGACAACAAGGTATAAATGCTAGGGTCGGCGCGCCCGGCGGCAGCGTCAGCGTAGCGCCAGACAAAGGCCAGCGCGACCACCCCCAGCATACCGCCCCAGACCCCTTCCCAGCTCTTGCCCGGGCTGATTGAGGCAGCCAGTTTGCGCTTGCAGAACTTGCCACCCAAGGCCCGACCCGCAAAGTAAGCGCCAATATCGGCGATCCAGACCAGCGCAAGCACCGATAACAAAAAATTAATCCCGAGCAGGCGCGCCTGCGCTACGGCAACCCAGGTTCCACACAAGGCCAGCAAACCCAGCAGCAGACGCAAGGACTGTCCATACGTTGACCAGGCCGACACACCCCGCACCAGCACCCGGGAGCCGGCCAACACCCAGGCGGCACCGAGCAGTAGCCAAAGGACTGGCATCGACCGGCTTAGATCACCCAAGCCCCACACCGCCGCACACAACACCGCACACGCCAACCCTGCAACCCCTGTAGTCAGCCCGGTCAAGCCATTCATGCGCGCCCACTCCCAGCCGCCCGCCGCAATGAACAACAGGGTCAGCGCAAAAAAAGGCTCGGGTTGAGAATAAAACAGCGCTGGCAACAGCACCGCCAGCAACACCAGGGCGGTAATCACTCTTTGTTTGAGCATACGAACCGCTTCGGTGTGCGGTCAAACCGGGTCGGTCTGAACCTGCTCGGAGGTCAGACCAAAGCGACGTTCACGCTGCGCGTAGGAGGCGATGGCCTGGTCCAGTACCGACGTATCAAAGTCTGGCCACAGCACGTCAGTAAAAAAAAATTCGGAATAAGCAGATTGCCACAGCAAAAAATTACTGATGCGTTGCTCGCCACCGGTGCGGATAACCAAATCCGGATCGGGCACATGCGCCGAGGCCATGGCTTGGGTGAAGTTTTCTTCGGTGATTGCTTGACCCCGCTCTTGAAGTGTGCGGGCCGCCTGTAGGATGTCCCAGCGGCCACCGTAGTTGAAGCAGACGTTCAGCATCAGCCGGGAATTGGCAGCAGTGGCGTCCTGCGCCTGCTGCATATGCTGTAGTACGCGTGCCGACAGGCCCGCGCGGTCGCCGACAAAACGCAATTGCACGCCGTCGGCCTGTAGTTGGCGTACTTCGCGCGACAACGCCAACGCAAAAAGATCCATCAGGCCAGAGACCTCTTCGCTCGGACGTTTCCAATTTTCAGAGGAAAACGCAAACACCGTCAACACCCGCACCCCACGCTCGTCACACGCCCGCGCGCAGCGCTTGAGCGATTCCACCCCTTGCCGATGCCCGGCGATACGCGGCAAAAAGCGCTTGCTGGCCCAACGGCCATTGCCATCCATGACGATGGCAATGTGGCGGGGAACTTTGGCTTCCGACATGGCCGGTCAGACCGCCATGATGTCGTGCTCTTTGGCGGCCACCATTTGATCGATGGTGGCAATGTGTTTGTCGGTGACTTTCTGAATGTCTGTTTCGCAACGCTTTTGCTCGTCTTCAGAAGTCTGCTTGTCCTTGACCAACTTCTTGACCGCCTCATTGGCATCACGGCGCAGACTGCGAATGGCGATCTTGGCAGTTTCACCCTCGCCGCGGACCACCTTGGTCAGCTCTTTGCGGCGCTCTTCCGACATGGCCGGCATCGGCACCCGGATCAGGTCGCCCATCGACGATGGGTTCAGGCCGAGATCGCTGTCGCGAATCGCCTTTTCGATCTTGGCACCCATACCCTTTTCCCAGGGCTGCACGCTGACGGTGCGCGCGTCGAGCAAGGACACGTTGGCGACCTGGCTGATCGGCAACATCGAACCGTAATAATCCACCTGAACGGTGTCGAGAATGCCCGGACTAGCGCGCCCGGTGCGAATTTTCGTCAGGTTGTGCTGGAACGCGGCGATAGACTGGTCCATTTTGGACTCGGCGGTTCGTTTGACATCAACAATCGGCATAGGGTCTCCTCACTTTAGGTCACGGCTTCAAGGGCTATTTTGGCACGCTCAGGCAAACACCAGCGTGCCCTCATCTTCGCCCAACACAACGCGCTTGAGGGCACCATGCTTGACGATCGAAAACACCTTGATTGGCAGGCGCTGGTCACGGCACAGCGCAAACGCGGTGGCGTCCATGATGCCAAGGTTTTGCGCAATGACGTCATCAAACGAAATCTTGCTGTAGCGCGTGGCGGTCGGGTCTTTCTTGGGATCGGCCGAATAGACACCATCCACCTTGGTCGCCTTGAGCACGATCTCGGCACCAATTTCAGAACCCCGCAGTGCCGCTGCGGTATCGGTGGTGAAAAACGGATTGCCGGTGCCCGCCGCAAAGATCACCACCTTGCCTTCTTCGAGATACTGCAACGCCTTGGGCCGAATGTACGGCTCCACCACCTGCTCAATGGCGATGGCAGACATCACGCGTGCGGTCAGACCAGCCTTGTTCATGGCATCACCCAGCGCCAGTGCGTTCATCACCGTGGCCAGCATGCCCATGTAGTCGGCGGTGGCACGATCCATACCGACCGAGCCACCCGCGACACCGCGAAAAATGTTTCCACCGCCAATCACGACGGCCACCTGAACACCCAGCCGAGTCACGTCCACCACCTCTTGGACCATCCGCACGATGGTGTCACGATTGATACCAAAAGCGTCGTCTCCCATCAACGCCTCGCCCGAAAGCTTGAGCAAAATTCTGCGATAGGCAGGCTTGACAGTTGGCATGAAAACGCTCCTGGAGGTTGCGCAGATGGCGGGAAGCTGACTCAAATTGACTCAGACCGACTGCTGGGCAGCCGCCACCTGAGCGGCCACTTCGGCGGCAAAGTCATCCACCTTTTTCTCAATACCTTCGCCAACGACGTAGAGCGTGAACGACTTGACCGTGGTACCAGCGGCCTTGAGCATCTGTTCAACGCTTTGCTTGTCGTTCTTGACAAACGGCTGATTCAGCAGTGAGACCTCTTTAAGGTACTTTTGCACGCCGCCTTCGATGCGCTTAGTAACGATCTCAGGCGACTGCACCGGTTTGCCCGCCGCCGTTGCAACTGCCGCGTCTTCGGCTGCCTTGGCCGCTGCAACCGAACGTTCACGCGTCACCAGATCAGCCGACACGTCCTGCGCCGCCAGCGCCACCGGTTTCATGGCAGCCACGTGCATCGCCACATCTTTGGCGGCAGTTTCGTTGCCTTGGTACTCAACTACCACGCCGATACGCGTGCCGTGCAGGTAGTGCGCCAACGCGTTGCCGTCGGCAAACCGCTTGAATCGCCGGAACGTCATGTTTTCGCCAATCTTGCCAATCAGCCCCTTGCGCACGTCTTCCAGCGTGGGACCGAAGCCTTCCTGCTGGTAAGCACAGACACCCAAAGCGGCCAGATCGGCCGGGTTGTGTTTGACCACGGCCGCAGCGGCAGCGTTGGCCAGCGCCAAAAAACTGTCGCTCTTGGTCACAAAATCGGTTTCGCAATTGATCTCAAACAGCGCCCCGACAGCACCTTCGGCCTGATAAGCCACCACGCCCTCGGCGGTGATGCGCGACGAGGCTTTGCCGGCTTTGCTGCCGAGGCGCACGCGCAAAATTTCTTCGGCCTTGGCCATATCACCCTCAGCCTCGGTGAGCGCTCGCTTGCATTCCATCATCGGCGCGTCGGTCTTGCCGCGCAGTTCAGCCACCATACGTGCGGTAATTACAGCCATTTTTTGCTCCACATCCAGTTCGGTTAATAAACAATCAAATCAAAAAAAAGGGGCAATCATGCCCCCTGTGTTGGGGTGACCAAGGTCCTCAGGCCGCTGCCTCATCGACTTCGACGAATTCATCGGTGCTCTCAGCGGCAACCGCCTTGACCACGTCATCAATAGCGTTGGCTCGTCCTTCAATGATGGCGTCTGCAATGCCGCGGGCATACAGCGTGACCGCCTTGGATGAGTCGTCGTTACCCGGAATGACGTAATCGATGCCTTCGGGCGAATGGTTGGTATCAACCACCGCCACCAGCGGGATACCCAGCTTGCGTGCTTCGGCGATGGCAATCTTGTGGTAGCCAACGTCAATCACAAAAATGGCGTCCGGCAAGGCGGTCATGTCCTGAATACCGCCGATGTCCTTTTCAAGCTTTTCCAGCTCGCGCGCAAACATCAGTTGCTCTTTCTTGCTCATCGCGTCGAGCCCGGCTTCTTGCTGAATCTTCATGTCTTTCAAGCGCTTGATCGAGGTCTTGACGGTTTTGAAGTTGGTCAGCATACCGCCAAGCCAGCGTTGATCAACGTAAGGCACGCCAGCGCGCTGGGCTTCAAGCGCCACGGTTTCACGCGCCTGACGTTTGGTTCCCACCATCAGCACGGTGCCGCGTTTGGCAACGGTTTGCCGCACAAATTTGGCCGCTTCCTGGAACATCGGCAAGGATTTTTCCAGGTTGATGATGTGGATTTTGTTGCGATGACCAAAAATAAAGGGGGCCATCTTGGGGTTCCAGAAGCGGGTTTGGTGTCCAAAGTGAACACCGGCTTCCAGCATATCGCGCATGGTTACTGCCATAAAGTACTCCAAAGGTTAAGTCTAAAATCCAGTCTGTTTTGAAGCCAACATCGGTTCTATGAACGATGCAGCGCCAACACCTTGGTCTGACTGGTTTGCGATTAGCTCAGCGCACGTTCCGCAAAACAATCTATGCGGCCGACCACAATCTGAGCAATTTGAATTGTAACATTGCGTCGTACTCACCCTACTGACCCGGCCTGCTTTTGCGCAGTCAGTTGGCCAGCATCAATCAACCTGCGGCGAAGATATACCATCGCCCCCTTGAACGCTAGCAATGATTCAATCCAAACCCTTGGCCTGTGCCAAGATTTAGCAGGATCGCCATGAAAATCAAATTTTGGGGAGTTCGCGGCTCCATCG
>JAQTSL010000102.1 GCA_028711355.1 Rhodoferax sp. | reverse complement strand
CCGACCGACAGCAGCGCCGCAAGGCGCTGCGCGGCTACTTTTTGCTATTGGCGGCCGACTCGTCCATCTTCTTGACCAGCACAAAGTAGGCGCCAATCGACCCCACCACAATGGCCGCAATGATGATGAAACTCATCATGCCGTAGTCGGTAGAAAAAAGATCCTGAATTGCTTTCATGGTAGATGTTCCCCGCAAAAGATGAAAAATGTTAAGAATAAGGCTCGAATGTGCGCCATCCGCACTGTAAAGCATCTGACAAATATCAAGCAAGCGTCAAGTTAACGCTCGTGGCATTGATGCCGCCCCGAAGCATGAAAGATGGCTGTCATTGCGGACCCCGATCCGCTGTTCCAGTGCGCCAAAATTCATGGATACCGGGTCGTGGCCCGGTATGACAACCTGTTCTTTCACATTAGCGGCAGTGACGGCGGCGTCGGCAGGATTGCAGTTGCGCTGGCGCAATCAGCGCACACCCCACGTACCGCCACATCCAGACTCAAACCCTGGTAACCCAATGCCTGCAGCGCGCGCAACGCGTTGTGCGCCGCCAACTCAAGATCGTGCGCGTCGGCCGACAAGGCGCCCACCAGCGGCTGGTCACGGTGACAGTTTTGGCACTCAAAGTGGGGCAGCGTGTGAACGCTCTCAGGCATCGACTGAAAACGGCGTACCCGCTGGCTATCAACTCGGCACAACAGCAAGCCAACTTGCGTCAACCGGTCAATCAGGCGGTACAGCGTGACGCGGTCCAGTGCCAGTGCGTCGGCACCATCCGGCGTTTCGTTCTGCAAAGCAGACTGCAACTGAGCATGGGTAAGGCTGGTGTCCGGGTGCGCCAAAAACCAGCCCAGCACGCGTCGGCCCGCCACCGTGCGGCGCAGACCATGGGCTGACAGCAGCGCGTCAATCGGGTCTGTAGCTATCTTGGGACGAGGTTTAGGCATGTATCCAGCAAAAAATGATGATGAACGCAATTAGCGCAACTAAGTTGCGATAAACTCTATTGCCATCAAGTTGCATTATGACGCAGCCAGCGCTGACATGACACCCCAACATTCCCACCACCCAGTGCACCCGCCTGTGCCAGCGAACAACCTCAAACAGCAGCACGACCACAGCAATGCTCCAGCACACGCACCCCTGCGCTCAAGCGTGCTGGCCTGGCCGGCGTGGCGGCGGGTCTTGGTGGTGTTGCCGCTGGTCGTTGCTTTGTGGCTGGCAGTTGCCTGGGCGCAAGGGGGGCTGGCACGGTGGTGACACTGGACAACCTGACGGTCAGTTACCGCCAGCACCCGGCGCTGCACCATATCAGCGGCCGGTTTCAAGCGGGATCGCTGACGGCGGTGATCGGCCCCAACGGCTCGGGCAAAAGCACGCTGCTCAAAAGCATCATGGGACTGGTCAAGCGGTCGGGTGGACGCATCCAGGTGCAGGCCGCGCGCCAGCGCATTGCCTTTTTGCCACAAGTTTCCGAACTGGAGCGCAGCTTTCCGATACAGGTGCAAGATGTGGTGTTACTAGGCGGCTGGGGCACTCTGGGCGCTTGGGGCGGTGTTGACGACGCATTGCTGACGCGCGCCCAAGCGGCCATCCAGTCGGTTGGACTGCAAGGGTTTGAAACGCGCCTGGTGGGCACCCTGTCGAGCGGGCAGTTTCAGCGCGTGCTGTTTGCCCGCCTGATGTTGCAAGACGCCGACCTGATCTTGCTCGACGAGCCGTTTACTGCGCTGGACAGTCGCACCACCGCGGCGCTGTTGGCACTGATTCACCAATGGCACGCGCAGGGTCGTACCGTGGTGGCGGTGCTACACGACGACGCGCAGGTACAGACGCACTTTGAGCAAACCGTGTTGTTGGCGCGCGAGCTGGTCGCCTGGGGCCCGACCGCACGGGTGCTAACGCAGCCCAATTTGCAACGCGCCCGGGCATTGGCCGAAGCCTGGGACGACCAGGCTGAGTTGTGCCATGTCGATGAAACCGCAGCATGAATGCCATCAGCGACACGACCGGCTTGTGGCATCTGTTGATCGGCCCGTTTGCCGAATTCGTCTTCATGCGCCGCGCGCTGGTGGCCACGCTGGCACTGGCCCTGAGTGCTGCGCCGCTGGGCGTGCTTCTGACGCTGCGCCGCATGAGCCTGCTGGGCGACGCGCTCAGCCACGCGGTGCTGCCCGGCGTAGCCGTGGCGTATCTGCTGGCCGGCCTGTCGCTGCCAGCCATGGCCGCAGGTGGGGTGCTGGCGGGTCTGGCCGTGGCCGCGCTGGCCGGCCTCATCAGCCGCAGCACCCAGCTCAAGGAAGACGCCAGCCTGGCAGCGCTGTATCTGTTGGCGCTGGCGCTCGGGGTGATGCTGATTTCACGTCAAGGCAGTCAGCTTGATCTGCTGCATATTTTGTTTGGCAGCGCTTTAGGTGTAGATGAGGCCGGGCTGCTGCTGGTGGCCGGGGTGGCCAGCGTCAGCGTGCTGCTGCTGGCTGCACTTTACCGCGGGATCGTGCTGGAAACCTTTGACCCGGTGTTTCTGGCGGCATCGGCTACCGGTTCAGGCAGCCGACCGTGGCTGTGGCAACAACTGTTTTTGATGTTGGTGGTGGTCAACCTGGTGGCGGGCTTTCAGACCCTGGGCACGCTGATGGCGGTCGGCCTGATGATGCTGCCGGCGGTATCGGCCCGGCTGTGGCATGAAAGCCTGCCCGCGCAACTGCTCAACGCCAGTGTGCAAGCGGCGGTGGCGGGCGTGACCGGGCTGCTGCTGTCGTACCACCTGGACACGCCCAGCGGGCCGACCATTATTGGCTGCGCCGGTGTGCTGTACCTGCTGTCACTGCTGTTGTCGCCCGGCGGCTGGCTACCGCAGCGACTAAAACACCCCCACCGGGTTGGCTGACTATGCAACACCCCGAAGGTTCAAATACAGATCGTCTGTACCAGCCGCAAAATTGGGGTCAGAGCCCAATTCGGTGCACCTGCCCTGACCAACTCAAATGTCTTGCCCCGAATTGGGATCCGCCCCGCTGCTGTCATTGCGGGCCCCGACCCGCAATCCAGTGCAGTCCGGATTCACTGGATACCGGGTCGTGGCCCGGTTTGACAACCTGTTGTTTCACGTTAAACCGAGATTGTCCATTAGGCGCGCCTTCGGCGCTGTTTGGGTGCAAGCGGCGCATTGGCGGCCATTTTTGGCCTTCTTCGTTGCCCATAGCCCAAGCTATGAGCGCCTCAGTCAGGCCAAAACTGGCTCGCCACTGCATCCGCCTTCCCGCCAAACCCTAATGGACAATCTCGGTTAAAGGGCATTCATGAAACACTCAACACTGAAACGTTTGACCTTCGCGGCGCTGGCCGCTAGCAGCCTGTGGCTATCGCTCTGCCAAGCGGGTGAGCCAATCCCGGTGGTGGCCTCCTTCAGTATTTTGGCGGACCTGGTTCAGGTGGTGGGTGGCGCGCGGGTCAAGGTCACCACCCTGGCCGGCCCCGATGCCGACGCGCATGAATTCACCCCCAGCCCAACGGATGCCAAAGCCGTGCTGGGTGCGCGCGTGTTTGTGGTCAATGGCCTGAGCTTTGAGCCCTGGGCGCAAAAGCTGGCCAAATCAGCGGGTTACAAGGGCGAAACCGTGGTGGCCTCGCAGGGTGTAAAAGCTCGTCAAATGGCGACTGAGGCCGGCCATGACCACGTCAACGCTCACACCGAGACCGACCCCCACGCTTGGCAAAACCCGCTCAACGTGGTGCAGTATGTGACCAACATTGCTGCTGGACTGGCCAAAGCCGACCCCAGTGGCTCCGCCACCTACCAGGCCAATGCTGCGGCTTATGCCAAGCAGCTCAAAGACTTTGATGCGCAGACGCAAGTGCAGTTGGGTGCCATTGGGCCCGCCCAGCGCAAGGTCATCACCTCGCACGATGCGTTTGGCTACCTGGCGGCACGCTACGGTATCACCATGCTGGCGCCCGAAGGCGTCAACACCGACAGCGAACCCAGCGCCAAACACGTGGCCGAGCTGATCCGCCAGATCAAGCGTGAAAAAATCAAGGCGGTTTTTGTGGAGAACATGAGCAACCCCAAGCTTATTGAGCAACTCAGCAAGGATGCCGGTGTCAGCGTCGGGGCGACGCTGTATTCAGATGCGCTTTCAGAGGCCAGTGGCCCGGCGCCCACTTACCTCAAGATGATGAACCATAACCTGACCCAGTTGCTGGTCGGGATGCGAAAAAACTGAGTCCTCAGTCCTAAACCGAGAAAATCCATTAGGCGGGTCTTCGACCCTGCGCAGCGGCTGGCGGCCGATTTGCGGTCATTTTGGACGGTCATTCGTTGTTCATAGCTGGGCTATGAACGCCTCACGCCCGCCCAAACTGCCTCGCAACTCGCCTCGCCATCCATCTGTGCCCTAATGGATTTTCTCGGTTAAACGCTATAAATATCAACCAAGACGGCTCGGCCTTCAAGAAAATCCTGATCTGTCCCGCAAATCTTTAATCAGTTGGGGACAGAGCAAATCTCACTGTGTGGGGATTTGGTCTGTCCCGCAAATCTTTAATCAGTTGGGGACAGAGCAAATCTCACTGCGTGTAGATTTGGTCTGTCCCGCAAGCTTCAGGTGCGCACCAGCCTGGCAAAGGTCTTGCGAAATTTCTCAACCTTGGGTGCGGCCACCGCCAGGCAATAGCCTTGGTGGGGATTGCGCTCAAAAAAATCCTGGTGGTAGTCCTCGGCTGGCCAGTAGTTGGCGAGTGCCTGAATTTCGGTGACGATGGGTCGGGCAAAAGCACCACTGGCGCCAAGTTCTTGTACCAGCGCTTGCGCCACCTGTTGCTGCACTGGCGCGGTGAAATAAATGCCGCTGCGGTACTGCGTGCCATGGTCGTTGCCCTGCGCATTGAGCGTCGTCGGGTCGTGGATCACAAAAAAGATTTCAAGCAGCTCGCGCACGCTGATCTGCGCTGGCTCATAGACCAGCTTCACCACTTCGGCGTGACCGGTGCGTCCGCTGCATACTTGTTCGTAAGTCGGCCGCTCAATCTGACCATTGCTATAACCCGATTCGACATCGAGCACACCCTGCACGCGCACATAGACCGCCTCGGTGCACCAGAAGCAACCACCGCCCAACACCAGGGTCTGCCGATCTTGAGACATGATTCACCTTTTTTGGTTATTCAAGACCCAACTCTTGTATCTTGCGGGTGATGGTGTTGCGACCAATGCCGAGCTTTTGCGCTGCCTCGACCCGTCGGCCGCGCGTAGCCGCTAACGCCGCCAAAATCAGGCGCGACTCAAAGCGGTGCGTCAGCGCGTCCCACACATCGCAGCGCTCACCGGCCAGCAAAGCCCGTGCTTCGGCGTCCAGGCCAAGCTCCCAGGCCGTCAATGGCGCTGTACCCTGCGGCGGCAGCAGTGCGCCTGCGGGGGCCAGCGCCAGCACGCTATCTGAGCCAGCTTTTGGCTCACCACCAGCTACTACATCAATAGCTGACTGTGCAATATCCAAAGGCACTTGAGCCGTATTTTGTTGATCATTTTGGCGGCAATCTACGCCAACTTCGGGTGGCAAATCCTTGGGCTCAATCAGTTGCGCCGGTGCCATCACCGTTAGCCAGTGGCACATATTTTCAAGTTGGCGCACGTTGCCCGGAAATTCAAAGCGTTCCACCCAATGCAGTGCCGCCGCCGAAATACGTTTGGGTTCAACACCAAGCTGCGCCGCGCTCTGCTGCAAAAAGTGCCGCGTCAGCGCAGCGATGTCTTCACGCCGCTCACGCAACGCCGGTAGCCGCAGGCGAATGACGTTGAGCCGGTGAAACAAATCTTCACGAAACACACCCTCCTTGACGCGCTGCTCCAGGTTTTGATGGGTCGCAGCGATGACGCGCACATGGGTCTTGACCGCGCCGTGACCACCAACCCGGTAGAAATGGCCATCGGACAACACGCGCAGCAGACGGGTCTGCAAGTCGGCTGGCATATCGCCAATTTCGTCCAGAAACAACGTGCCGCCGTCGGCCTGCTCGAAGCGGCCACGGCGCATCGTCTGGGCGCCGGTAAAGGCGCCGCGCTCGTGTCCGAACAGTTCAGACTCGAGCAAATCTTTCGGGATGGCGGCGGTATTGATGGCGATGAACGGCCCGCCCGCGCACGGCGAATGCTTGTGCAAGGCGCGCGCCACCAGTTCTTTGCCAGAACCTGATTCGCCAGTGATCATGACCGTGACATTGCTTTGGCTCAGTCGGCCAATGGCGCGAAACACATCTTGCATGGCAGGCGCCTGCCCCAGCATCTCAGTGGCGGCCACGGTCTGCTGCTCGGCCACTTCTTCACGCCGGCTTTCCTCGACTGCACGGCGAATCAGCTCAACCGCCTTGTTCAGGTCAAACGGCTTGGGCAGGTATTCAAACGCGCCGCCTTGAAACGCCGATACCGCGCTGTCCAGGTCGGAATACGCCGTCATGATGATCACCGGCAGGCCCGGCAGACGGGTCTTGACCTGGTCGAGCAGATCGAGTCCGTTGCCGCCGGGCATGCGAATGTCACTGACCATCACCTGCGGCCCGCGGTCGGCGGCGTCGTCCAATGCTGTCAGTACCTCCCGCGCGCTGGCAAAGCTGCGCGACGGCAGACCTTCGCGCGCCAGTGCCTTCTCCAGCACAAAACGGATCGACTGGTCGTCATCCACTATCCAAATCGGCTTCATAGGGTTTGCGTCCATCAAGGCAAGGGAATCAGTATTTTGAAATCGGTCCGTCCGGGCCCACTGTCGCATTCGATCAGCCCTTGGTGTTGCTGGATAAAAGTCTGCGCCAATGTCAGCCCCAAACCGGAACCGCCTTCTCGTCCGGACACCAGTGGGTAGAAGATGCGGTCTTTGATCGCAGCAGGCACACCGGGGCCGTTGTCAATGACATGCAATTCCAGTGCCAACCGGTAGCGCTGCTTGCCAAAAGTGATCTGACGCGCCACCCGGGTGCGAAATGTCAGCAACGCGTCGCCCTGGCTGATACGCTCAGCCAGCGCCTGGCACGCGTTGTGGGCGATGTTGAGCACGGTCTGGATCAGTTGTTCGGCGTCACCCCGGAACTCAGGCAACGAGGTATCGTAGTCTTGCACCACTTTCAAGCCTTTTGGGAACTCGGCCAGGATCAGCGCACGCACCCGCTCACAGACCTCATGGATATTGACGTCACCCACCACGTGCGCCTTGCGGTGCGGTGCCAACAAGCGGTCCACCAGGGACTGTAGGCGATCCGCCTCGCCAATAATGACCTGGGTGTATTCCTTGAGCTCCGGCGAAACGATTTCAAGCTCCAGCAACTGCGCCGCCCCACGGATGCCGCCCAGCGGGTTTTTGATTTCGTGCGCGAGATTGCGAATCAGCTCCTTGTTGGCCATGGCCTGCTCGGCCAGGCGCTCTTCGCGGTCCTGTCGGGTTTGCTGTTCCAGGGGCAACAGCTCAACCAGGATGCCCTGGTCATCGGTCAACGCCACAATCACCTGCACCGGCAAGGGGTCTCGTGCCACGCGCAGCAACTGGGCGTCGAGCCGCAAGGCAGAAAAATCACTGCTGCTGGCACCCACCAGCACGCGGCGCATCTGCTCGGGCAAAACAAAATAGCTCGGGAAGTACGAGCCAACGATGGCGCGCCGCGAAATACCCAACGCGTCTTCCAGCGCGGCATTGGCAAAGCAGACCTGGCCATCGTCTCGTACCACCGCTACCAGCGTGGCTAACCAATCGAGCGCCTTGTGTTGCGCTGCCACAGGCAGGTCAGAGCTTGACACGGCGGTGCGAGCGCTCAGCTCATTGTGCCGATGCCGCGCCTGCCGCCGACAGACGACCCAGCTCGCGGCGAATCCCGGCAATGTCACTTTCGGTGCGCGCGATACTGGCTTTTAGTTCGGCCACCCGATCGAGATACTTCTGATAATTGCGGGTTTCTGCACCGCGCCTTTCGGGTTCACCATTGTTGTACTCGTCCTTGATCGCCTGCAATCGGGCTTCGGCCTTATTCAGCTCCCCCTGCAAGATCAGCCGAGCATCCGAGTCGCGCGCTTTTTGCTCAACGGCTGACACTTGCGCCGCACCCTTCGTATTGCTGCCGGTGCTGGCCTTGGCTGCACCATTCTTGGGCAAATGGGTTGCCGGAATGACGGTGATGTTGCCGCCCTCGACCAGTTTGCAGCCTTTGGCTTTGGCGTCCGGGCGGGTGTTGGTGTACTCGTTGCCGCACCGGTAAATAGGTTCCTGGGCAGACACCGAAACCGCCAACAGCCCTAGCAACGGCCCGAACAATGCACCCAACATCCACGATGGCTTCATAAACATCCCAAACTGATTAACGGTCGCAGGCAAATGTAACCATTTGGCTTACATTGATCCCTTTGCGCGGCGTAGTTTCCCACATAAAAAAAGGACGGGAGAAAACCGTCCTTTTGTACCAGCAAGACGGCCACCCGGAGGTGACCCGACCGGTACTACCGCCGTTACAGCGAGAAATACATATCGTACTCAACCGGATGCGGCGCCATGCGAAAGCGCTGCACTTCGGCCATTTTGAGTTCAATGTAGGCGTCGAGCATGGTTTCGCTGAAGACACCGCCCTTGGTCAGGAAGCCGCGGTCTTTGTCCAGGTAGTCCAGCGCCTGATCGAGACTGTGGCAGACGGTTGGAATCTTGGCGTCTTCTTCCGGCGGCAGGTGGTACAGGTCCTTGGTCGCGGCTTCGCCCGGGTGAATCTTGTTTTCCACGCCATCCAGACCGGCCATCATCAGCGCCGAGAAGCACAGATACGGGTTGGACGATGGATCGGGGAAACGCGCCTCAATGCGACGACCCTTGGGGTTGGCCACGTGCGGAATCCGAATCGAGGCCGAGCGGTTGCGCGCCGAATAGGCCAGCTTGACCGGCGCTTCAAAACCGGGCACCAGGCGCTTGTAGCTGTTGGTGCCGGGGTTGGTGATGGCGTTCAGGGCGCGCGCGTGTTTGATGATGCCACCGATGTAGTACAGGGCAAAGTCAGACAAACCCGCGTAGCCGTCACCGGCAAACAGGTTTTTGCCGTCTTTCCAGATCGACTGGTGCACGTGCATACCGCTGCCGTTGTCACCAGCATAGGGCTTGGGCATGAAGGTGGCGGTCTTGCCGTAAGAGTTGGCCACATTCCAGACCACATACTTCAGCACCTGGGTCCAGTCGGCGCGCTGCACCAGCGTGCTGAACTTGGTGCCAATTTCATTCTGGCCAGCACCGGCGACTTCGTGGTGAAACACTTCAACCGGTACACCCAAAGACTCAAGAATGAGCGACATTTCGGCGCGCAAGTCTTGTGTGCTGTCCACCGGTGGTACCGGAAAGTAGCCGCCTTTAACAGTGGGACGGTGACCGCGGTTGCCGCCTTCGAGTTGCTTGCCGCTGTTCCAGGGAGCTTCGTATTCATCGATGGCAAACATCACGTTGCCGGGTTCGTTGCTCCAGCGCACATTGTCAAAAATAAAGAATTCAGGTTCTGGGCCAAAGTAAGCGGTATCACCCAGGCCAGAGGCCTTGAGGTAGGCTTCAGCGCGGTTGGCAATCGAGCGCGGATCGCGGTCGTAGGCTTTTCCGTCGCCGGGTTCGACCACATCACATTGCAAAAACAGCGTGGTTTCTTCAAAGAACGGATCAATGTTGGCGGTGTTGGGGTCAGGCATCAGTTGCATATCTGACGCCTCAATGCCTTTCCAGCCGGCCACCGACGAGCCGTCGAAAGCGTGGCCGGAGCTGAACTTGTCTTCGTCAAAGGCCGAGATCGGCACGGTCACGTGCTGCTCTTTGCCCCGGGTGTCGGTGAAACGGAAGTCAACAAACTTGACTTCGTTGTCTTTCACCATCTTCATCACGTCTGCAACGGTCTTGGCCATATAACTCTCCAGAATAAAAAATTGGCGTTGTTAAAAGGGTTTCAGCAGTTGGAATGCAGTTTCTGTGCCAGACCAACGCGGCAAGCGATCGGTGCAGCAAGGTGGCTATTTTGCCCTGAGTTGGCAACTTTGCAGCGAACCATCTGACAACGCCTGAAATTTACCGGGATGTGCCGGCACCGCAAACTGCACCAAAGAGAGGCGTGGCAACCGACCCCCCAAAAAAAACCATCAGGACTGCACCAATTCAGGGCCAAGTATCAGATCAAACGGCGCCAGCCCGGCCATCAGCGCGGCGTAGGCAGGCGTCACCAAACCCGGCGCACCCTTGACGCCCAGCTCGATGTGTCGGCCAAACTGCGGATGATCGACGCTGGGCAGGCTGAACACCTTGACACCGGCGTAGTCACGCTCAATCTGCTCCATCAACGGCGTCAGCGTCGCCTCCATCGCACCAAACACAATCACCGACCGCTCCAGCCAGGCGTGCGACGTGAAATAGGCGCGGTAATGCGTGTCGAGTACCCACTCGATCATCGGCCACGCCATCACCGGAAAACCGGGCACAAAGTGAACCTGGCCACAACTGAAGCCGGGAATCTTGTTGTACGGGTTAGGGATCAGCACGGCGCCACATGGGAACACCCCCATGTTCAGGCGGTGCAGGTTGTCAGGCGCCTGCGCGTCGTAGCTTTTGCCCTGCTCCCGCGCAACCTCTTGCATCCGTTGCTCAATCAGCGCTTTGGCCTGCGGATGCAGTTCCAGCGCCAGCCCCAGCGCGTTGGCGGCACATTGGCGCGTGTGGTCGTCCGGGGTGGCGCCGATGCCACCGGTCGAAAAGACCACGTCGCCACTGGCAAACGCGCGCTGCAACGCCGCAGTGATGCGCTGTGGCTGGTCGCCAATGTAATCGGCATAAGCCAGTTGCAGACCACGCGCCTTGAGCAATTCAATCACGCGGGGCAGGTGTTTGTCGGTACGCTTGCCCGACAGAATCTCGTCGCCGATGATGATCAGGCCAAAGCGTGGTGCCGGTTCAATCGGCGCTTGTGAAGGATTTATTTGCGTCATGGCGTGATGGTAGCGCCTACATT
>JAQTSL010000409.1 GCA_028711355.1 Rhodoferax sp. | reverse complement strand
ACCTGTTTGGCATTGTGTTTGAGGGGCACGAAGACCTGCGCCGCATCCTGACCGATTACGGTTTTATCGGGCATCCGTTTCGCAAGGATTTTCCCATGCTGGGCCACGTCGAGATGCGTTACGACGCGGAACAAAAGCGGGTGGTCTATCAGCCGGTCACGATCGAGCCGCGAGAAATTACGCCGCGCATCATTCGTGAAGAAAATTACGGTGGCCTGCAACAAGCAAGGTAAGTCATGGCTGAGATTAAAAATTACACCCTAAACTTTGGACCGCAGCATCCGGCCGCGCACGGTGTGCTGCGTCTGGTGCTTGAACTTGACGGCGAGGTCATCCAGCGCGCTGATCCGCACATCGGGTTGCTGCACCGTGCCACCGAAAAGCTGGCCGAAAGCAAAACTTACCTGCAGGCGCTGCCTTACATGGATCGGCTGGACTACATGTCCATGATGTGCAATGAGCAGGCATATTGCCTGGCCGTTGAGCGGATGGTGGGCCTTGAGGTGCCGCTGCGTGCCCAGTACATCCGAGTCATGTTTGCCGAGATCACACGTTTGCTCAATCACTTGTTGTGGGTGGGGGCGCACGCGATCGACTGTGGCGCCATGACGGTGATGCTGTATGCCTTCCGCGAGCGCGAGGATTTGTTTGACATCTACGAGGCAGTTAGTGGTGCGCGGATGCACGCGGCTTATTTCCGTCCGGGCGGTGTCTATCGTGATCTGCCAGACACCATGCCGCGTCACAAGCCCAACAAGATTCGCAGCGCCAAATCGACCGAAGCGCTCAATCGCAATCGTGGCGGTAGCGTGCTCGACTTCATTGATGACTTTACCCAACGCTTCCCTACCCATCTGGACGAATACCACACGCTGCTGACTGAAAACCGTATCTGGAAACAGCGTACGGTTGGTATCGGGGTGGTCACGCCGGAGCGTGCGCTTAACCTTGGCTTTACCGGTCCCATGTTGCGTGGTTCAGGGATCGCTTGGGATTTGCGCAAGTCGCAGCCTTATGAGATCTATGACCGGCTCGACTTTGATATTCCGGTGGGCAAGACCGGTGATACCTACGACCGCTACCTGGTGCGGATGGAAGAGATGAAGCAATCCAACCGGATCGTCAAACAATGCGTTGATTGGCTGCGTGTCAACCCAGGGCCGGTCATTACGGACAACCACAAGATTGCACCGCCTGACCGTGAGTCGATGAAGTCCAATATGGAGGACCTGATTCACCATTTCAAGTTGTTCACCGAAGGCTTTGCGGTACCAGAAGGCGAGACTTACGCTGCCATCGAGCATCCCAAGGGTGAGTTTGGCATCTATCTCATCAGCGACGGTGCCAACAAGCCTTATCGCATGAAGATTCGGCCACCGGCATTTGTTCACTTGGCAGCGCTCAATGAGATGGGCAAGGGGCACATGATTGCCGATGCGGTGGCGATCATCGGAACGATGGACATCGTGTTTGGGGAAGTTGACAGATGATTTCTGAAAAATCCAGAGCGGCCTTTGCAAAAGAGGTTGCCAAATACCCTGCTGATCAGCGCCAATCTGCCGTCATGGCATGCCTACAGATCGTGCAACAGGAGCTGGGGTACGTCAGCAGCGAGAGCGAGACCTTTGTCGCTGACTATCTAGGCATGGCACCGATGGCGGTGCACGAGGTCACCAGTTTCTACAACATGTACAACCAGCGCCCGGTTGGCAAGTACAAGCTCAATGTTTGTACCAACCTGCCGTGCCAGTTACGCGCGGGTGCGCAGGCCATGGCACATCTAAAGAAAAAGCTGGGCATCGACAACAACCAGACCACTGCTGACGGTTTGTTTACCTTGCAGCAGAGCGAATGCCTGGGTGCCTGTGCTGATTCCCCGGTGCTGCTGGTCAACGACACCACGATGTGCAGTTTTATGAGTGACGAAAAACTCGATCAGTTGGTCGATGGCTTGCGCGCTCTGGAGGGCAAGGCATGAACACGGCAAGTTTGCTGGCTCAGTTCCAAGCGACGGGTGTGCAGACCTGTTTTCATAACCGACACATCAGCCCCCAGATCCTGGCGGGGCTTGACGGGTCGAACTGGCACTTGAAAGATTATGTGGCGCGTGGCGGCTACCAGGCCTTGCGCCAGGTGTTGGGCCAAAGTGGCGCGCCTGCGCTCACGCCAGAGCAGGTAATTGCAGTCGTCAAAGAATCATCGTTGCGTGGTCGTGGTGGTGCCGGTTTCCCGACCGGGCTGAAGTGGAGCTTCATGCCACGCCAGTATTCGGGTGACAAGTACCTGGTCTGCAACTCTGACGAAGGTGAACCCGGGACTTGCAAAGACCGCGACATCATGGAGTTCAACCCGCATATCGTGATCGAAGGCATGATCATCGCTGCCTATGCGATGGGCATTGCGGTCGGCTATAACTACATTCACGGGGAAATCTTTCACACTTACCAGCGTTTTGAAGAAGCACTTGAAGAAGCGCGTGTGGCTGGATACCTGGGTGACAACATTCTGGGTAGCGGCTACAACTTTCAATTGCACGCCGCTCATGGGTTTGGTGCCTATATTTGCGGTGAAGAAACCGGCTTGCTCGAATCGCTGGAAGGCAAAAAGGGTCAACCGCGCTTCAAACCGCCGTTTCCGGCGAGTTTTGGCTTGTACGGCAAGCCCACCACCATCAACAACACCGAAACTTTTGCCGCGGTGCCCTGGATCATTCGCAATGGCGGCCCAGCGTATGTGGCTTGTGGCAAACCGAACAACGGCGGTACCAAGATCTATTCCGTCAGTGGTGATGTGGAGTTGCCG
>JAQTSL010000408.1 GCA_028711355.1 Rhodoferax sp. | reverse complement strand
TCCCGCTCCACCTGCTCAAACAGCGGTTGGAACGCCTCAAAGTCCGCGCACGGCGTGCGGTCGGCAATTTCCTCCGCCGCGCGCTTTTCATCCATGGAGCGCACATGGCGCAGCACGGTGATGTCGTTCTGGTCGGCGGCCTCAACGCTCACATCCACGCCAATCCCCAGCTCGGCCAGCAAAGCGTCTTCGTCCAGGTCTTGTGCATCGGCCATGGACGCTGCCGCGCCTGACAACAGGCCGAGGCTATCCAGCCCAGCCAGCAAAGTTTGCGCTTCCGGCAACTTGCGCAGTTGATCCAGCCGCACGGCGTACAGACGCTCAAAAATGTCCCGCCCCTCGCCATGCAGCGGGGCGCGACCATGCGTTTGATGGAAACGCAAAATATCTTCAAAGCCCGCGATGATGCGTTCCTCGCGCGGGGTTCGGCTGGCGGCCTTCAGTGGGGTGATTTCAAGGCCAAGATCAGCGAGCAGTTCGTCTTCGTCAATGTCAGCCATGGCTCACCCCACTTTGTTGGGCGGCCAACTCCTGTGCCTTGTAACGTGCAAAAGCGGCCACGCCCTCCGCCATGAGCTTCTCCCACCCATCGGCGGAATTGATGTCGGGCAAACGGCCTCGCTCCTTCTTAAACGCTCTGGCCCGGTCAGCCAGTTCAAGTGCTTTATCGCGCGCAATGCTCACCTTCTTGGCCGCAATGCTGGCCTGCACCTGGCGCAGCGATTTCTCATCCATGGCTTTCGCCAGCACGGCATAGGCTGCATCGAAGGGGTTGATGCGGTCGATCAGGTCAATGTCGAGGTCGCGCACGTTGACGAACTTGCGCACCCCGTCCAGCAAGGCGGTGCTGCCTTGCGCCGTGCCGCTACCGTTGGCATCGGCCTGGGCCAGCGCCAACTTGGCCTGCTGGGTGATGTTCATGGCGGCAATGGCGTGTTGCCGGATGGCCTCCTGATCGGTGCCGCTCAACTCCGGGTAACGCTCACGCACGATCTTGCCCATGCGCAACTGGGTCAGCTCTTCGGGCAGGGTGTTTTCCTTGTCGAACAGACCGCGCTCCAGTACGGTCTTGTCTTGCAAGAAACTGGTGACGACTTCGTTCAAATCTTCCTTGCAAATGCGCGTGGCCTCCGGGCTTTGCGGCGTTACCAGCCCGTTGATCTCTACATGGATTTGACCCGTGTCATTGTTCACCCCCATGTTGTGGCCACCCAGCTTGTAGCCGTCCTCGCCGTAATCAAAGCCGGGCCTGGGGCCGGTGTTCTTGGGCGTGAACTCATAGCGGGGGCTAAGCACCTGCTCCATCAGCAAGCTGGCAGAAATGGCCTTGAGCATGTCGTTCACCGCCTCGGCCACGGCCGATTGGTCCGCCGTGGGTTCGGCAATCAGGTTGGTGAAGCGCGAGCGTTCCTTGCCTTCGGCGTCACGCGTGGCACGGCCAATGATCTGCACAATTTCGGTCAGGCTGCTGCGGTAACCAATGGTCAACGCGTGTTCGCACCAGATCCAGTCAAAGCCTTCTTTGGCCATGCCCAGCGCGATGATCACATCCACGTTGTCGCGATTGTTCTTTTGCGCCGGGTCTTTCAGCGCGCCCAGCACGCGGGAGCGCCTGGCCGGGTCGCTGTCATCCACCAGATCGGCCACGCGCAAAGTGCGGCCGTCTTTGGCCGCAATCAGATGAAAGCCGGTGGCCGGATCGATGCCCTTCCAGTCGCCTAGACCGTTCATGATTTCATCCACCTCGCGCTGCTTGTCTTTGAGGCTTTCGCGGGCATTCACATTGGGAATATGGACGATGGTTTTCAGCGCGGGGTCCAACACCTTGGTCACCGCATCCACATACGAGTGGGTGTAAAAAAAGTAGCCAATGTCCAGCGACTTGAGCCACTGGTAGCCGTTGAGCTGCTCGTAGTAGGTGTAGGTAACGGTCTCAAACCGCGCCTCGTCGGCAGGGGCCAGCACCGCCTCGCTGTCGCCCCGGAAATAAGAGCCGGTCATGGCCACCAGATGCACCTTGTCGCGGGCGATGAGCGCACCCAACTGAGTGCCCAGCTTGTTGTCGGAGTTGCTGGACACATGGTGGAACTCGTCGATGGCGATCAGGCGGTTGTCGAAGGCTTCCAGCCCCAGCTCATCCACCGCAAAGCGGAAGGTGGCATGAGTGCATACCAAAGTTCGGTCGGTACTGGCCAAGAACTCGTCCAATGCCTTGACCTTGGACTTGGCCACGCGCACATCGTCCACGCCAGGAGCGTTGCACAGGTTCCACTGCGGGGCCACCTGCCAATCCCAATCAAAGCCGTATTGGCTCAAGGGCTCATCGGCAAAGCTGCTGCCAATCGAACGCTCAGGCACCACGATGATGGCCTGGCGCAAGCCCTGGTTGTGGAGCTTGTCCAGCGCAATGAACATCAGCGCACGCGATTTGCCCGAGGCCGGTGGCGATTTGATCAGCAAATATTGCTCGCCGCGCTTGGCATAGGCGCGCTCCTGCATGGCACGCATGCCCAGCGCGTTGGCCCTACTGGATGCGCCCGTGCGCGCCGTGGCGATGGACACCGACGGCACGGTGTAGGCATTGGTGGGGTTGCTTGGGTTGCTCATTGCGAGTCGTTTTCCATGGATGTGTCACTGCCCGCCAGTTCGCGCTCAATCTGTTCGATGCTGGGCAGGCTGGTTTGCAGCTCGGCGGGCAAGGATTCGATCAATTGGTATTCGGCCACACCCAGCGGTTGGGTGTTGGTGCGCAGTGCGTATTCGGCCACCACTTTGTTTTTACTGCGACACAGCAGCAAGCCAATGG
>JAQTSL010000101.1 GCA_028711355.1 Rhodoferax sp. | reverse complement strand
AGCTGGCAGCGCATTCACATCTGGCGCGTCAGCGTCAGGACGAAAGGCCATGCCGCCGGGAATGCGCACCAGCTTCTCGCTGTGGTATCGCTCGGTCAAGTCTGGTGGGTCCAACCATGGGTCGCTAATGCGGTAGTCCATGCTTGAGAGGCCGGTAGTGTCAGGATAGCCGACGTAAGTAGCCTGCACCGGAGCGGGCTTGCGGGCAAACACCAGCAGCCTGTGAAGAGCGGTGTGGCCCGAAAGGTCAACCAAAATGTCGATACCATCGGCGCGGATGCGCTGGGCCAGTTGATCGTCGCTCAGGGTATTGCAAACCAGCCAATGATCCATGTGGGCAGCAATGCGCTCGGTATATGCGTCGCGCAAAGCGTGGTTGGCGTAGCCGTAAAGCTCGACCACCGCCTTGTCATGGCTGACCAGAATAGGTTCGATGAAATAGGCCACTGCATGACGGCGAAAATCACCCGAAACATAGCCCACCTTGAGGCGCCGCCCGGGATCACGATTGTTAAGGTGTGGTTGCCAGAAAGGTTTGAGCGGCGCTTCAAATCGCTCGGCATAGCTCAGATGCGCGCTAAACACTTCATCTGGCGAGATGGTGACCAGGTGTTGTAGGGTAAACAACAGGTTGCCACTGGCGTCACTATGGTCAGGCTGTAGCCGCAAGACGTTTCGGAAGCTCGCCAGTGAGGATTCAAACTGGTTTTGCGCCATGAATGCATTGCCAAGGTTGTAGTGTGCGTCGACACAATCTGGCTGAATGGCGACCCCACGCTTGTAACTGGCAATGGCATCGTCCAGGTGCCTATGCGCCTTTAGCGCTGTGCCCAGCCCGACACAGGCATCCGCGTTGTCAGGCTGCAATTTGAGCACCAGCTCAAAGCTGGTGATGGCCGCATCAAACTGCCCCAGGTCTTGCTGCATATTGGCCAGGTTGAAGTGAAAAGTGGCGTCAGCCGGGCGCTGCTCAATCGCCTGTTGGATGTGTTGCAAGCCAGCCTGGCTTTTACCTTGCTGATGCTCGATCAGTCCCAATAGATGCAGCGCGTCGGGTTGTTTGGAATCCAACGTCAGGATTTGCTGGTACAGCGCGCGTGCCTGGCTAAGCTGGCCCGCCTGGTGCAGACCAATCGCTTGCTGTAACAGGGTAGCAACGCGCTGCTCAGACGACACCGCTAACTGCGATGATCCGCCGTCGCGCGCCAGGCAGCAGGCTTTGTATTTTTTACCGCTACCACACGGGCAGGGGTCGTTGCGGGCCGGTTTGGTCATGATGCGGTACTGCTTTTTCCACACCATGTTCGCCACATCTGGCGATACGCGGCCTCTAGGTGGCGGGTGATAGTGGCTGGGCTGCAATCCACGGCATTCATGCGCGAACGCAGCGACTGGCGCACGTTGTCTAGCGCTGGCAGGTCTTGCGCCGCGCGCAGCACGCATTGCTGATACTCGTCTTCACTGTGCGCGATGAACTGCGGCAGCCCGACGCGTGACAAATGCGCCGCACTCAGGCGCGACACCGCATGGTCACCTGCCAGCGACACCACCGGTACGCCCATCCACAACGAGTGCATAGTCGTTGTTCCGCCGTTGTAGGGAAAGGGATCCAGCGCCAGATCAATCTGGTGGTGCAGTGCCAGGTAATCCGCCATGGGTACGCGCGGTTGCAAGACCAGCCGTTCTGGCCCGATCTGGTGTTGGGCGAACAGGCCTAGCAGGCGCGCGCGAACGCTGTCTTCGCCCGCGTTGCCCAGCATCAACCGCGCTTGTGGCAGGGCGTGCAGGATACGGCTCCATAGGGCAATGACTTCGGGGTTAACTTTGCTAAGGTTGTTCAAACAAGCCAGCGTTAAGCGTTCGCCTTGCAGTGCGGGCAACGGGTTAGCGGGTGGCGAGGCTGGGTCGGGCTCAAACGCCATGCCGCTGGGCAGGCGAACCAGGGTCTCGCTGTGATAGCGCTCAGTGACACCGGGCGCGTCTTGCCAGGGGTCGCTGATGCGGTAGTCGATGGCGGTCAAGCCCGTACTGCCAGGGTAGCCAACCCAGTTAACCTGCACCGGGGCTGGCTTGCGCGCAAACACCGGCAAACGGTTATAGACAGTATGGCCAGACAGGTCGATCAGGATGTCAATGCCGTCGTCGCGGATGCACTGCGCCACGCCTTCGTCGGTCACGCCAAAGCACTCGCGCCAATGGTCCACACTGTTGGCAATGCTGCGCGTGTGGGCATCGTGCAGGTGGTAGCTGTAGTAGGCAAATATTTCAAACGCAGATTTGTCGTGCTGCGCCAAGATCGGCTCAATGAAATAGGCCACCACATGCGCGCAAAAGTCGCCCGAAACATAAGCAATTTTCAGGCGGCGTTGGGGGTCGCGGTTGTTGACGTGGGGCTGCCACAGTGGTTTGAGCGGTGTCTCTAATAACTGTGCATAGCGCTGGTGTTCAGCAAACACTTCTGCGGCTGATTTGCGGCTGTCATGCAGCAGGGTAAACAGCAGGTTGCTATGGATTTCAGCTTGTCGGTCGCCACCCAGGTCAAGCGCACGGCGAAAGGTCTGCTCGGCTTGCTCCATGTCGCCCGCCAGGCGCCACGCAATAGCCAGGTAATTCAGCGCTTCAACCGAATCAGGCTGTAGCACCAGCACACGCTGGTAGCTGGCAATGGCCTGGCTGTATTGCCCCAGCTCTTGCTGCATATTGGCCAGATTGAAGTGAAAGGTGGCGTCACCCGGCCGCAGCTCGATGGCTTGCTGGATGGCCCGTAGCCCCGCTTGGCTGTTGCCTTGCTGGTGCTCGATCAGGCCCAGCAGGTGCAGCGCGTCGGGGTTCTGCGGCTCTTGCGCCAGGATTTGTTGGTACAGCGCGCGGGCAGAAACAAGATCACCGCGCTGATGGTGTGCGATGGCGGTTTGCAGCGCCTGCGCGATGACTTGGGCGCCATGGGTTCGCTTCATGTTTGATCTACATCCTGCTGGTTGGCAGCGAGTGGCGCTTATCATCGCCACCCATGAATTTTGTGCGCATAAGTGTAGTCGCTGCCCTGTCCCTGATCGCGCATCTGGGGCTGGTGTATGGGCTGCTGGCTGTTCTGCCAGCGTGGCTGGCCGGGCCGCTGGTGGGTGTGCTGTTGGCGCTGGTGGCAGATGAAGACGCGCGCACGGTGCTGCCGGGCGCGCTGGCTGGCCTGGGTGTGGGGTGCTGGGTAGCACAGCCGTGGTTTTTGGGGTCAGCTCTGGAGCTGCCTGCCACGCTTGGCTTGTACATCGGTCTTGCGGTGACCACTGCCATGGCTTTGACTTGGGTGCTGGGCCAGCGCGCTAACCCAACGCAACTGCGGCGCTGGCTGGCACTGCTGGTGGTGGCGGTACTGGTGGGGCTGCTTTGGGTGTCCACCCTGCGCTACAACGAAGGTGCTTTCACGCCGGGCGAGCCAACTGTCAACGCCTGGCTGAACACCCCGCCAGCGCTCGGCCAGACGCCAGGTGATCGGGATTATTTTTTAAGTTTTTTCTATCAAACCCAGGCGGGGGTGCCATATTACGACGCGGTGATTGCCACCTACAAGGCTGACGCAATGGGAGAATTTCGCCTGCCCAACGGTGTGCCGGGCTACCGGCTACCCACGCTGTTTGCACTGTGGCAACTGTTGCCGGCGCAGGGGTCTGCGCTGGTTCCGGCGTTTTTGCTGTTTGCCACGCTGGCGGTGGGCAGCGCCTACGCTATCGGCGCGCAGTTGGCCAATGGCCGCGCTGGCTTGCTGAGCGCGCTGCTGGTGGCGGCGGCGTACCTCAACATCAGCACCAGTTCTTATGTGGTGTTTGTCGATGGCTGGGCGATGGCGATTACGCTGGCCGGGCTGGCACTGCTGGTGGCAGCGCAGCAGCGCGCCACGAGTGGGCTGCTGTGGGCGGCGATGGCGGTGCTGCTGCTGGCGGCGTCGATGCGAGAGATTTTGCTTTACCCGATCTTGCTGGGCATGGCCAGCGTGGCGCTGTTGCCGCGCGCGCAGTGGTGGCACGCGCTGCGGCCGTGGCTGGTGGCACTGGCGCTGTTTGCGCTGATCTACACGACGCACATACTGGCGATTGACGGCCGGGTGGACAAGAGCGGGTCGGTTGGCTTTTGGCTCAATGGTAGCTTGGGGCACCTGCTGGCCACCTTGCGTTTCTTTGACCAGTTGATTGGCGGTGCGCCCTGGTTTGTGCCGCTGCTGGTGCTTAGCGGGTTAGCCGGTGCCGCGCGGGTGATGCAGACGCAGCGCCAACTGGGTGCGCTGCTGGTGGCGGCGGTGTTGGTGCCGCACCTGACTTTTTTGCTTTTTGGCAGCGCCGGGCGCGATCTGATTACCGGTGCTGTGCCCGGCTACTGGGCGATGCTGGTGCAGCCGCTGGCGCTGGCGCTGGCACCGGTGGCGTGGGTGCAGCTTGGTCAACCACATAAACTTGATAGCTGCTTGCGCTTATGTGATAAGGGATAGAAGCAATTTTTATCTTTGAAAATAGCCAATGCTTTTATCGATGCGATGGCGACATTGGGCGGGACTACGTTGACGCATCATTGACTCCTGAATGCGTTTTCAATGGTCTGCCTGATCGCCGCCCAGACACCCGGCGCCTCAAGCAAGGGGATTTCTTTGGCCAGCAGCCCGGAGAGCTGGCCCTGGTTGACCTGCGCAGAGCGAATGACCCGGTCAATCTGCAGGTCGGGCATTTCAATGATGTCTTTGATGGCCGCCCTGGCCTGGGTGTGGCTGCGCAGGTAGCGCGACTCCTCGCGCATATCCTCCCGAATAGTGCGTTCGAGCACGCGGGCCAGATAGACCACGTGTTTAGTCAAGTCCGGGTAGCGCCAGACGTGGCGGGCGCTGTCGTCCCCCTGAAACACAAAATTCGAACTGATGCCGTCCGGATAAACGTGCGTGGTGGGCGCAAATGCGTACAAATCGGCCACCGAGCGCATCAGCGGGCGCGATAGTTCGTCCAGAATCAGGTCGTAAGCGCGTCGCTCAGCCTGATCGCTGGTGATCAAGGATGAGACGGGCAGGATCATCGGCTCTTGCACGGCACCGTCGCGCCGCAAGATGTCGTTCATCAGAAACCGGTGGACCCGCCCATTGCCGTCAGCCAGCGGATGAATATAGACAAAACCAAAAGCCGCCACGGCACTGCGCAACACCGGCGACTGCCCCTGCGTGCGTTGCAAAAAGGTGCGCACGCCATCGAGCATGGCAGCAATGTCTGTGGCGGGTGGCGCTATGTAGTGGACCAGCTCCTGCAAGCGCACCACTTCACCGACAAACACCGGCGACTGGCGCAGGCCAAATTGCTGTAGTGTGGTGCGCTGGCCCAGAATGTCAGACTGCAACTCGGCCAGCGTGGCGTGGTCCAGCGGCGGTGCGCCTTGCCCGCAGCGGCGCGCCAAGGCGTCGGCAAAGCGCCCGATGCGCGTCTGTTGATCGGCCTCGCCTTCAAGGGCAAAGCTCGCTTTGCTCTCGCGCAGCGTCATCCAGACCGCCGAGCGCATCAACAACTCGTCGCCAAATTCAAGCGCAAGCTGGTGAATCAAGCCCGGCACATCAAGCGCCATCATGGTCAGCGCTTCGGCTGTTTGACGGATCACCGGGCAAAAATCACGCGTGCCCGGCATGTTGTCCCGAACGCGCCAGCGTCGGTCTGGCATAGCCTGCGCCCTGGATGCCGCGACAAGTTTTTGCGCATCGATGGCATCCACATAAGCACCTGCCATTTCAGTGCGCATCGGCAACTGCCGGGCAGTCAGGAACTCATATAGAAAACCGGCTCGCCTGGCATACTGCCCTGAGGGTTCGTCGGCAGCCCAGGCCACCAGCTCTTGCGGATTGATCCTGGAAAACAGCCTTGACAGCAACTCCAGGTGCGGCAGCTCGTGTTTGAGGTGAAATGTCAAGTGCCCACGCAAGCTTGAGGCTGGGCGCATGCTCTGCACATAGGTCTCGGTGGTGATGCCGTCCGCGGACAGGGTCGCGCGGCGGCCACCAATGCGGCTGACAACAGCCAAGGGCATGACCGGCTCGATGCCGTAAGTAGCCGCCAGCCATGCACCGCCCACCCAATCTTCTTTTTCACTGTTCATGCTTCATTATGCTAAAAAACAGTTTTTGTTGCGCTTTTTCTATATCTTTTTTCTGAAATTGATCAAAAATGCGCATTCCGGTGGTCGTGACTGTTGCCTCAAGATTGCACTTTGCTCAGCCGCAACGCGTGAGGTCTCTACCTGGTAGAGGTCAAGCCGCATGGCGCTTGTCCCAATAAAAATCCTCAAGTTCACGCCAGGTGCGCTGCAAATAGCGCGCCCAGGCCAGCGTGTGCTGACCCATCAGCGGCACGCCTTCTTCGGCGACGCTGGCACGCATGGCCAGGTTGGCTCGGCGCAGTTCTATCAGATCGATGGTTAATTGGGGTCAGAGTACAGTTAATTTCCTCATTCTTGGTGCACTGCTGGTGGCGGCGGTGTTGGTGCCGCACCTGACTTTTTTGCTTTTTGGCAGCGCCGGGCGCGATCTGATTACCGGTGCTGTGCCCGGCTACTGGGCGATGCTGGTGCAACCGCTGGCGCTGGCGCTGGCACCGGTGGCGTGGGTGCAGCTTGGTCAACCACATAAAATTGATAGCTGCTTGCGCTTATATAACAAGGACTAGAGACACTTTTGACGTATAAGCCTGATCACTCATCCAGCGGCGGCACAAAACCACGGCTTTCGCACCAAAAGTTGAAATGGGGTAGCAGATCGTCTGGCAACGCCATCACAAAATCAATGTTCAGCGGATGACTGTCACGCAAGAAATACCGGGTTGCGTCCAGCAACACCTCGCCTTGTCGGCGATCCTTGGGTCGCTTGGCTGAATTTCTTTCAGCCTTTTCGGACAGCCACAACTTGTGCAGCGCCATCCAGCGTGGGTCTGGCACGTACAAGGGGCACGCCCGGCCGCGCACCGTGGCCACCACGCCACTCAATGGCGTGCCCTTCAAAAGCCACTCCTGCTCGACCAGAGTTTGCATCGGCTCAAACGGCTCAGACTTTGGCAATGGGTGCGTGCTGGGTGCGGCAAGCAACTCTACCTCGTAGCCCGTGTTGTTGACTGCTTGATAAGGCTTGCGCTTGTTTATCTGGTAACTTGAATCCAGACTTTTCAAAACCCCGAAAAGAGACTTGTCACCTGCGCGGGTGGCTGACTTGGCAGGTGCACTCTGCGCCAAAGACACTTTGGTTCCACGGCACCAAGCCATGTCAAAGTCTTCGGTCTCCTCGTTGCCCGTTGGAAACCGCGCGCCACACGCCAGCTCATACGCCACAAAAGCATTCGTCCCCACCACCATCAAATCGGTACCCAGCATGCCCTCAATGTCTAAACACCGAAGGATTTCCGCCTGACGATCAGGAATAGCCGGCAAACGCAGGCGGCGGTACAGACTGGAGCGCTCGCGCAACTGCGCATCTGTCAACCGAATGCGGACTTTGAGCTGGGCTTTGGCCTCGGTGTAGGTATTGAACTGCGCTTCGGTGCTTGCATCACGCCGACCCACCGTTGTGCCGTTGTCGGAGGCCGTTTTCTTGACATTCAGGTAGTCAACGCCCTCCTTTTCAGTCCAAAACATCGAACTTGCCAGGCCATTGAGCAAGCGCTTTAGGTCAAGCCAAGTGGCGTATGACTGTTCCAGATTAGCAGCCACACGCTGAGAATCTGCTGAAAACGCCAGGAAATCATGTTTTTTGTAGGCCATAGACATATGATTTTATTGGTTTTCCACCATGGACGAGAAAATTTGCGCATGAGTGGTGGAGCGATAGCGCGGACACGGCGGATTCGCTTGATTTTTGATCTATGTCCTGTAGCTTGGCAGCGGGGGGCGCTTATCATCGCCACCCATGATTTTTGTTCGCGTAAGTGTCGTCTCACCCGTAGCCTGGATGCAGCTTGGTCAGAAACATCAAATTGATAGCTGCTTGCGCTTATCTAACAAGGGCTAGAGGCACTTTTTATGCATCAACCATCCAACCAGTCTGTCACGCCTGGAACCCCATGCGTAAGATCAAAATCGTTCTAATCTTGTTGGGCTTGCAACTGTTGGCCATCGTGCCGATGTTCTGGCGTTTTTTGTCGGGTGACGCTTACTTTGCCTACACCGACATTGGCAGCGACACCTTCACCGCCTTCACCCCAATTGCCCAGCACATCGCGCGCACTGTGGCGCAAGAGGGCTATTCCGGCTGGTCTTTTGGCATCGGGTTGGGCAGCGCTACCGCGCTCTGGCTGGGCGATGTGTTTATGTGGCTCAACGCCCTGGGGGGGCCAGACAACGTGCTGCCGCTGCGCATCTGGGTCTATGTGCTGAAGCTGGTGCTGGGGGGCATGGCCATGCTGGCGCTGCTGCGGCTGTGGTTTCAGAGCGGCGCGGTGCAGGTGACTGGCGCGCTGGCCTACACCTTTTGCGGCTACGTGGTGATCAACGGGCAGTGGGACTCTGAGGCTGCGGTGTTCATCCTGTTGCCGCTAATTCTGTGGGCCATCGTGCGGCAGTTGCGCGGCGGCGGCTGGCTGGCGCTGCCGCTGGTGGTGGCACTGGCGCTGGTGTGCGGGTCGTTCTTTGTGTCGCTGGGCGTGTTTTTGGCGCTGACCGGGGTGGCTTTTGTGGTGCTGAGCGATGATCCCAGAGCCATGTTGAAAGCCTGGGTAACGCGCATCGCGCCCTTGATGGCGCTGGGGTTTGTGATGGCGGCACCGGCGCTGCTGCCGATGATGCTGCAATTTCTGGACGGATCGCGGGTCAGCGGTGGGCAGAACCTGTTTGACAAGCTGCTATCCCAAGGCTTGTCGGTGACAGACCTGTCGCTGATCCAGGTACAACTGGGCAGCTTGTTGCACAAGGACATTTTTGGAGTCGGCAGCGCCTACCGCGGCTACTGGAATTATCTGGAGGGGCCGGGTTTTTACATTGGCGTGATGCCACTGCTGCTGATGGCGCAACTGGCGCGCGGCAGCACGCAAGAGCGCAGGGCGCTGTACTGGGGGCTGGCTGCGCTGGCGGCTTACATCGTGCTGCCGGTGTTCCGGTTGGCGGCGATGGGGTTTGCGGCACCCTACTTTCGTGTCTCAACGCTGTGGGTCACGCTGCTGTTGCTATTGCTGGCGCTGCTGGCGCTGCAGCGGGTGCTGCGCGACGGTGTCGATACGCGCATGCTGTGGGCTGGAATTGCTTGCTTTGCAATGCTGCTGATCGTTGCCAACCTGGGTGAACTGGGCCCGCGGGTGTGGACGGCGCATGTTGTCAAACTGATCGGCCTGGCGCTGTTGACTGCCGTGGTATTGGTGCTGGCGCAGCGCCGCCTCTTGCCCGCCGCCGCCCTGCCCCCGGCGCTGATAGCGCTGGTGCTGCTGGACGCGCTGCTGGTTGCGCGCAGTTCTTACCTGGAAGGCCGCCAGATTGTTACCCCACTGAACAACGCTTACCAAGATGGCACCGTACAGGCGTTGCAGACCGTTCGCAACAACGACCCTGGCGTGTACCGCATTGAAAAAAGCTACCGTTCCGTGTCATTGGCAGATGCCCTGGTGCAAGACTACAGGGGCGTGGCGTCTTATAGTTTTCATAGCAAAGCGGCGGCAGATTTTCAGGTGGCAACGGGGCTGATTCCGCCACCAGAGCAATCCCCTGCCGTCAACTACACCAACTGGCTGCCCGACCCGGGGCCGCGCTTTATGTTGCAGTCGCTACTGGGGGTGAAGTACCTGATCAGCCGCGCGCCGCTGGCATGGCCAGGCTTTACACCGGTGAGCAACGGCCATGGTTTGACGATTTACCGCAACGACTTCGCGCTGCCGCTGGGCGTGGTGCAGACACGCCAGATAACACGGGCGCAGTTTGACAGCTTGAACCAGTTTGAGCCGCAGCGTGCAGCGATTTTCAAAGACATTGTGCTGATGAACGCTGTGGTGCTGGACCAGGCCTTGCCCGCGCACGGCGCACCCTTTGACCTGGGCGCACTGCTGGGGGCCAGCGCGCTCACGCTGGAGGCCAATTACTTCAAACCCGCGCGGGACTTGCAGTCACGCGGTTTGCAACTGACCGCTTTCTCCAACACGCATCTGGCCGGTACCGTGAACACGCCGCAGGCGGGCGTGCTGGTGCTGTCGATGCCGCTGCACCGGGGCTGGCAGGTGCGTGTCGATGGCCAGGATGTGAAGCCGGTATCGGCCGACATGGGCTTGACGGGCATCCCGCTGGCGGCGGGGCAGCATCAGGTGGCGCTGGACTACCAGTTGCCGGGGCTGCGTGTGGGGCTGATGCTGGGGGCGCTGGGGTGGGGGCTGCTGGTGTTGATCGGATTCAAGAGATGGCACCAACGCTCACATGTCAACGCCCTTCAAATTAACCAAAAATAATGAACATGAACATGCCACCGTTTTTCACCAGCCCCAGCGGTAAATCATATTTGTCGGCAAGCATTGCCTTGCTATTTACCGCTTTCTTTTTGATGACCGGCTTGGCGTGTTATGAGAGCAACGACGACATGGCCATGATTGGCATCTTGAGTGGGGCACAGGGGCTGACAGCGTCACCAGATGCCATCTTCTTGTCCTTGCCGCTTGGAACCCTGCTGTACTGGCTGTACAAGGCAGCACCGTCATTCCCCTGGTACGGGATCGTGATGTACACGGCGCTTGCAATCGGCTGTGCCGTGGGCTTGAGGGTGATTGCAGACGCACCAACCGCCATGAGAAACAAGATCTTCAGCGCGGTGGCTTTTTTAGGTCTGTACATGCAGATGGTGATGTACCTTAACTTCACTTCAGTGAGCCTCTTGCTGTGGTTTTGTGTGGGCGCGCGTGTGGCCCAGCTTTGTCTTTCGGACCACGACCGCTTACCTATTTTTTGGGGCTATGGTTTATTGCTGGGGTTAAGCTATTTGATACGCCCCAGCATCATCTGGACAGTGGCCCTGGCTTTTTGTTTGCCCGTGGCGGTGGCGCTCTGGTCGGTACCCAAAAAGAAGTGGGTAGCGGCGCTGCTGCTACCGCTTGCATTGACCATGGCAATTGCCACTGCTTGGG
>JAQTSL010000407.1 GCA_028711355.1 Rhodoferax sp. | reverse complement strand
CCGTACCGTGCCAGCCTGCATCACCCGCAAGGACGGTGAACCAATGGGGCTGGCTGGGCTATGGTCAAGCTGGAAATCCGCCCAAGGCGACATCATCCATAGCTACACCCTGCTGACCATCAACGCCGAGCACCACCCGCTGCTGCGGCTGATGCAAAGCCCCACTCACGAAAAGCGTATGGTCGTGATCCTGCCCGAAGCAGCTTATGGCGACTGGCTTACTGCCAGCGCAGCGCAGAGCCATGCTTACCTGCAGCCTTATCCTGCCGAGCTGTTGCAGGCCAGTGCACCCAGGGTCGATGGCGGACTGTTTTGATTAACTCATCGACCGCGTCGGCTACGGCGCGCGTCAAGGCAGTTGTCGCCAGCCACGAGATTCAGAAAGTTTGTGCCAAAAATGTTATTGACTACCCAAAAAATCGGGAGCAGAATTTCCCTGCGACCGAGATCCAACCTCGGTGAAGGAGCCCCGTAGATGATCAAGGACCACACTTACGCTCACACCTGAATGACGCTTTGCCGTCATGCCGTTTCCCATACCTGAGGAAGCACCAAGAAAGGTGGGGTTCTTTATGAGCCCTGCCTTTTTTTTGTTGGCAACGCGTCGCGTCGGTCAAACGAGAACGGCGTCGGTCAAGTTCATCCTGTAGCAGCATACAGAAGGTTTCAAGGAAGGGTTGTTCGCTGGCCTGGGCTTGCAGGACACGGGTGTCCAGTGTGGCGGCCATACCCGACAGGCGCAGCTCAGTCAGGGCACGTTTAATCTCATGTTTGCTCATTGTCATAGTGATACCCCTACTTGGTTTTGGGGCCGGGTCGGGGCCTGGCTCGATGGCTGGGTTGTGGCCAGCGTGGCGCTTTGCTGCGCGCCCAAGGTGAACAGATCGGCGTAGTCGTCGCCCGCGCGGATCAGGGCGTGGCTTTGGGTCAGGGACAACTCGCTGGGGGGCGGCGCATCCAGCAGGCGCAAGGTATCTTCCATGAGCCGCTCAGTCAAGGTCTTGACATGGCCGTCACGTAGCGGCAGGGGCCACCGAAGTACGCCCAAGCCTCTTCGTGCAGACGCGCCCAGGCTTCCTGGCTGGACTTCCAAACCACTCGTCGAAAGCGGCGCCGTGAGTAGCGCAAGGTCATCACAAACAGGCGCGGCTTGCGATAGCGCTCGGAGCCGGGAACACGGGTGAGTGCGCCCTCGCCGTAATCGACCTGGGCTTCTTCGCCGGGGGCAAATTCCAGGCGGTCAAATTGCTCGGGTTCGTGTTTGCACAGGCCACCGGAAAAACGTTTGACGGCGTTGTAGGCGCCAGTAAAACCATGGCTATCGACCAGGTCCTGGTAGATCGCCGTGTAGTTGCGCCTGGCGCGCGACTGGGCTTCGATGAACACACGGTGGGGCTCGCAGATGGAGCTCGTTGCTTTGGCCGCTGCCGGTGGCCGGGGTGGGGGAATTTGATCGGGGGAGCCGGTGGCCACCCCGGAGGAATTTGAATTGGCCTTGAGCGCCTCTATGCGCTTGGCATAGCCGCGTATGGTTTTACGGTCAATGCCGGTGACACGTTCAATCTGGCGCTGGTGCTGCAAAAGGGGTAGGTGGTGTTGCGGGGTGCGGCGGATGCGGTGGCTAGCAGCGCGACGCTGGCCAACTACCTGGGGGTTTGACGGGGCGCTCTGATTTTTTAGAGTAAAAAGTGGCTGTAGCCCTTGTGGAATATCCGCAAGTAGCTATTAATTCAGAAGTTATATGCCAGCACGTTAACGGCATCACAAATGCAATATGCTGGATATATACCAGTATCATCGGGCACCCAGCCTCTACTGGCACTGTCCCATGCTCACCGCCGCGCGCCCAGCGCAACCGCACCTGTATCCGAACGCAGGTGGGCCAGCGGATGACAAACCCAAGCTCTATAACCCGCGCCACCCCGAACGCACCCTGCTGTACCAAACAATAGCCGAGCACTTCGAGACCTGGTATGAGCTCGCCAGCGTTGGCCAGTTCGACGGACAAGGCGTCCATCACACCCCCAAGGCCTTTGTGCGACAGGCGTTTCGAAAATACCTCGAATGTGGCATTCTTCGCCTACAGCGTGATGGGGTGGTGCTGGCACAGCGGCTTCTCGGTCGATGCCGGTGTCTGCATAGAGGCACACGACCGCGCCGCGTTGGAGCGGCTGCTGCGCTACTGCGCTACTGCGCCCGCCCACCCTTTGCCATGGAGCGCCTGCGTAAAGACGGAGGCGATTTGGTGTACCGCTGCGCCAAACAGCACGGCGAGCCGACCAGCGACAAGCGAGGAGCCAAGGTCGATGAGCTACCGCTGACGCCACTGGAGCTGATCGACCGCATTGCTGCTCTGGTGCCGCCGCCACGCACCCACCGGCATCGCTACTTTGGCGTGCTGGCGCCGAACTCGCCACTGAGGGCAAGCGTGACGGCTTTTGCCACACCAGCGCAACAGGTCACGGTGCAGACCGGGCAAACCGACACGGGCGAGGGCGCGCCTGGGGTGCTGCCACAACCGACCCAGCCCGAGCCCGTACCACCCAAACGCGCACCATCGCACTACCTGTGGGCGGTGCTGATCGCCCGTTTCCTGAGACCTTGCGGGACAGACCGCAGCTACGCGCAGCGAGTCAGCTCTGTCCTCAACTGATTGAGATTGACTATGAGGTCGACCGGCGTGTCAATTGGTGAGGGGATGAAACGGCGAATCAGACTCGCTGTGGGGTGAATCTGCGTGCGGCGTACCCAGCGCGCCGGTTATCGCTTTTCTGAGCAGAGCTTTGGGGTATAGACACCACCCAGCTCAGGTGGTGTCACGT
>JAQTSL010000406.1 GCA_028711355.1 Rhodoferax sp. | reverse complement strand
CTGAGCATGCCACCCAGGGCCTCCAGCGGCGCCGGCCAGCGGCCAAAGCGGATGCCGTTGCCGTTTGCAAACTCAAGCGTCATCGGCACGTCAAGCAGCACCTGGGCCGGATCCACCCCGACCTGGCGCATCAGTTGCAGGGTCTCGGTATAGGCCCCAATCAGAATATGCTGGCCGTTGTCCAGGGTCACCGAGCGGCCCTCTGGCAAAGTGGCTTGCAAGGCTCTAGCGCGTCCGCCATATGCTCTGGATGCTTCGAAAACGGTAGTGACGTAGCCAGCCTGTGTGGCCTTGACGGCAGCGCTCAGACCAGCCCAGCCAGCGCCGACAACGGCGATGCTCAGAGCCGCAGAATCGGGGTCAGAGCCCAATTCGGTACCCCTGTTTTGGCAATCTCGAATGTTTTGCCCCGAATTGGGATCTGACCCCGATTCTGCTGTCATTGCGGGCCACGACCCGCTGTTCCAGTGCGTCCAGATTCATGGATGCCGGGTCGCAGCTCGGTATGACAACCTGTTCTTTCACCTTAAAGCCGGCCTAGCGCCTGGACTTTCCAGGCCAGCCAGAATTTGCGCAGCGGTGTCAGGCCGATACGCTGGTGCAGCACCCGAAAGCCCGCGCGCTCAATTTCGCCCAATAGCGCGCGGTAGATGCTGGCCATCATCAAACCCGGCTTTTGCGCACGTCGGTCGGCTGCCGGCAGCAAAGCCAGTGCCTGCGCATAGAGCTGGCGCGTGCGCTCGGCCTGAAATTGCATCAAGACGGTAAAGCGCTCGCCATAGCGGCCTTGCAGAATGTCGGCGGCGGTCACGCCAAACTGTTGCAACTCGTTCATCGGCAGGTAAATGCGGCCGCGGCGCGCGTCTTCACCGACGTCGCGCAGGATGTTGGTCAGTTGCAGAGCCTGCCCCAAGGTGTGGGCGTACTGGGTTGTCTGCGGGCGGGTCTGGCCAAAAATCTGCGCCGCCACCTCGCCCACCACGCCGGCTACCAAATGGCAGTAGCGTTGCAAGCCGGGGTAGTCCAGGTAGCGGGACTGTTGCAAATCCATCTGGCAGCCTTCAATCACCGCCAGCAACTGGGACGCCTGAATGCCGTAGCGCTGCGCCGCCGGTAGCAGTGCTTTCATCAGCGGGTGCGACGGCTGCCCGGCAAAAGATTGCTGAACTTCGGTTCGCCACCAGGCCAGCTTGGCAGCCGCTACGCCCAGATCGGTGGCCTCGTCCACCACGTCATCTACCTCGCGGCAAAAGGCATAAAACGCCGTTATAGCCTGGCGCTGGGGCGCTGGCAAAAACAAAAAGGCGTAATAAAAGCTGCTACCGGTGGCCAGCTTTTGGGCGCTGGGTTGTTGCGCGGTGGCGGGCGTGTCCACGGGTCAACCCGCAGCGATCAGCTCTTGGGCTTGTCGATGACTGGCCCGACGGCGCCGGCCAGGTTGGACTGCAGTGCCTTGCGGTACTCGCCGACGTAAAAGTCAACCGCCTTGGCCTGGTCTTGCGGCGTTGGCTGCGCGGTGTGTGACAGGTAGTTGAATGCGTTATAGCGCCCGGCAGCAAACAGGATGGCAGCACTGGCTTCGCCATCCTGGCCGCCCTGCGCCATGCGATTGGCCAGGTCGATGAACTCGTCAACGCGTTTCAGGAATTCTGGAGGATAAGACATGATCAACTTTCGTCAGCAAAAGTCTGGCGTTGGTGCTGGCTGGTGCCTGCACCTGTAGCCAGGGGGCAAAAGCGCTGTCGGGCAGCGCGTCAAGGAACTCGATGTGTTCGATAACGGAGTAACCGGCGTGCTGGCCGGCGGCAAACTGTTGCTCACGCGCGGCGTAGCCGCGACCGTCCTGGCTGCGAAAGTCAGAGTAATGGGTGGCAAATTCCATGCTGCGGCTGCCGACCTGCATCACGCCGCGGGAGCGCACGATATGGCCGCTGGCCAGATCCACGTGGATCACCAGTGTGAGCAGTGGCTCTAGCGCCAGTTCGATCACCTGTAGCGTCGCGCCGCTGTCATCGGTTTCGGTTCCGAGGTTGTTGGCCTCGCTCCAGCGTGCCAGCACGTTCCACGGCAGCGCCACCCGGGCCGCCTGTAGCACGATGGCGCTGCGCAGCGCCGGGTTGGCCGGCTTGTTTTGCTGCCACGCCAGCGGGCCGACCAGGGTGCGCACCTCTTGCCCCGAGCTGTATGAAATTTCGTTGCGGAACCGGTCCGGGCCCTTGAACAGCCGCACCAGCGCGCCCTCGCCGCGGCTGAACGAGGTGGTGGTGCCGGTCTGGCGGATGGCCAGTGGCGCCTGCGCGCCATAACGCGCGACAACCTGATCACGCACGGCTTGCGGGGCCGCCGCCGCTGCGGCAATACCCCCGTGGAGTAAGCCCACCAGCAACGACAGGATGACGAAGATTGATTTCAAAACGAGTTCTTTCAGACGCGGCAAGCGCCCCACCAGGGCAGCCCGCGCATTGCAGGATGATACCTTTGATCTTGCGGGTCAGACCACTCGCGCCAGCGGCGTGCTCTGACCCCAACTGATTAAACCTTGCGGGTCAGACCACTCGCGCCAGCGACGTGCTCTGACCCCAACTGATTAGAGACTTGCGGGTCAGACCACTCGCGCCAGCGATGTGCTCTGACCCCAACCGATTAAATCTTGTGGGTCAGACCACTCGCGCCAGCGACGTGCTCATGCTTTGCGTTGCCAAATCAATTTGTGTTTGCGCCGGACTGGGTGACAATTCCATCATGACTGATGCCATTTTTTCTGCTCAACACCTGGTCAAGCGCTACGGCACCGCCACCGTGGTCAATGACTTGTCGTTTGACATTG
>JAQTSL010000100.1 GCA_028711355.1 Rhodoferax sp. | reverse complement strand
GGACCCGATCCGGCATCCGGTGGTACCAGAAGTCATGGATTGCGGATCAAGTCCGCAATGACGCCCCGCTAAAGTCCATCAGGTTATCCGAGGATCACGAATGTTTTACAGAGAAAACGGCCAATTCAAAACCAGCTACCGCGCGGATCAGCAAATCTTTGCCATCACGCAGGATCGCATTGCCATTGTGTTGCTGATCGCCGCCGCTTTTCTGGTGGTTCCGGTCATTACCAGCGAATATATGTTTCGCGCTATTCTGATCCCCTTTGTCATCATGTCGCTGGCCGCGCTGGGAGTGAACATTCTGGTCGGCTACTGCGGCCAGATTTCGCTCGGTTCAGGTGCCTTTATGGCGGTGGGTGCGTACGCTGCGTTTAATTTTTTTGTGCGTGTTGACGGCATGCCGTTGCTGGCCGCGCTGTTGCTGGGTGGCATCTGTGCTTCGGTCTTTGGCATTTTGTTTGGTCTGCCGAGCTTGCGCGTCAAGGGGCTTTACTTGGCGGTGGCCACGCTGGCCGCGCAGTTTTTTGCCGACTGGATGTTTTTGCGCATCAAATGGTTTACCAATGATGCACCATCGGGCTCGGTGCAGGTTTCAAATCTTCAGGTGTTTGGATGGCCGATTGCCAGCCCCATTTCAAAGTATCTGTTTTGCCTGACGGTGCTGGTGGTGCTGGCGCTGGCGGCCAAAAACCTGGTGCGCTCGGCCATTGGGCGTGAATGGATGGCGATCCGCGACATGGACGTGGCCGCTGCGGTGATCGGCATCCGTCCCATGTACGCCAAGCTGACCGCCTTTGCCGTCAGTTCGTTCATCGTCGGTGTGGCCGGTGCGATGTGGGGCTTTGTTCACCTCAGCGCTTGGGAGCCGGCGGCGTTTTCGGTGGATATCTCGTTCAAGCTGCTGTTTATGGTGATCATCGGCGGCATGGGCTCGATCATGGGCAGCTTTTTTGGCGCCGCGTTCATCGTGGTGCTGCCGATTTTTTTGAATCAGTTCCTGCCCTTCGTCGGCGGGTTGGTCGGTGTCGAGATTTCGACGTCGGGTATCTCGCACACCGAGTTGATCATCTTTGGTGCCTTGATTGTGTGGTTTCTGATTGTTGAACCGCATGGCCTGGCCAAGCTGTGGTCCACCGGCAAGCAGAAGCTGCGGTTGTGGCCGTTTCCGCATTAAATTCGTTTCTTTTTCGTCAACCAAAGCACTTCGGTGCCTAACTACTCCAGGAGACTTGTATGAAAGTGAAAAACCTTGCTCTCGCAGCACTGATGGCAACGGTCGGCGCCAGCGCGTTTGCCCAGCCCAAGGAACAGTTCTTCCCGGGCTTGCCGTATCGTACCGGCGCTTATGCCCCCAACGGTGTACCTTGGGCTAATGGCTATGCCGATTACCTCAAACTGGTAAACGCCCGTGGCGGTGTCAATGGCGTCAAGATCATTTATGAAGAATGCGAAACTGGCTACGCCACCGACCGCGGAGTTGAATGCTATGAGCGCCTGAAGGGCAAGCACGGCGGCGCCACCGTATTCCAGCCGCTGTCCACCGGTATTACGTTTGCCCTGACCGAAAAAGCGCCGGTTGACAAGATCCCGCTGATCACCGCCGGTTATGGCCGCAGCGAAAGCCAGGACGGCACGGTGTTCAAGTGGAACTTTCCGCTTGTGGGTACCTACTGGCTGGCTGCTGATGTAGTGTTACAGGCGATCGCCAAAAAAGAAGGTGGTCTGGACAAACTCAAGGGCAAAAAACTGGCGCTGGTCTATCACGATTCTCCGTACGGCAAAGAGCCGATTGCCCTTTTGCAAGAGCGCGCTGCGATGCACGGCTTTAGCCTGCAACTGCTGCCAGTGGCGCACCCGGGCGTGGAGCAAAAAGCCACCTGGCTGCAAGTTCGCCAGGCGCGTCCCGACTACGTGTTGCTCTGGGGCTGGGGTGTGATGAACTCGACCTCGCTGAAAGAGGCGCAAGCTACCGGCTATCCGCGTGAAAAGATGTATGGCGTTTGGTGGTCAGGGGCCGAGCCAGATGTGAAAGACGTGGGTGAAGGGGCCAAGGGCTATAACGCAGTGACGATGCAGCACGGTGCCGAGCCCAAATCAGCCGTGGTGAAGGAAATTTTGGCCAAGGTGCATGACAAGGGTCAGGGTACCGGACCGAGAGAAGAAGTTGGCCAGGTGCTTTATATGCGTGGCGCGCTGAGCTCGATGCTGGCGGTTGAAGGCGTACGCGTGGCACAGGAGCGGTTTGGCAAAGGCAAATGGGTCAGTGGCGAACAAGCGCGCTGGGGCTACGAAAACCTCGACCTGACGCAGAAGAAGCTTGACGCGCTGGGTTTTGCTGGCGTGATGCGCCCGGTCAGCACCAGTTGCGCCGACCACATGGGCGCCAACTGGGCGCGCATTCACACCTGGGATGGCAAGAAGTGGAACTTCACTTCTGACTGGATGCAAGCCGACGAACAGGTGCTCAAGCCGTTGGTCAAGAAAACTGCTGCCAAGTACGCTGCCGACAAAAAGCTGACCGCCCGCACACCGGCGGACTGCCAAAGCTAGGCACACCCCAGGCTACGCGCACTACGTGTCGCTGCGCCACCCGCTTGCAGGGGCAACACCAGCGGCCCGGCAAAGCCGGTTCCGCGGTGTTTCTGGCGGGGGGCATCGGTGCGCTAGCGGAGTTGGTTTTTTTGGCAGTTCTATTGAGCTGCCAGATGAAAGCGCCGTTTTGCGGGTCTTTCATCTGGTTTGAATGGAATGAATACTATGAGTGAACCCAAAAACATCGTTCTTAACGTCAATGGCATTGAGGTCATTTACAACCACGTGATCTTGGTGCTCAAAGGGGTGTCGCTGAACGTACCCCAAGGCAACATTGTGGCCATCCTGGGCGGCAACGGCGCTGGCAAGACGACGACATTGCGGGCCGTGTCGAACCTGCTGCGCGGCGAGCGCGGTGAGGTCACCAAGGGCAGTATTGAACTGCGCGGCGAACGCATCGAAAACTTGTCGCCGGCCGATTTGGTGAACCGTGGGGTGGTGCAGGTGATGGAAGGTCGGCATTGTTTTGCGCACCTGACGATTGAAGAAAATCTGCTCACCGGCAGCTACACGCGCAAAGACAAGGGCGAAATCGCCGCCAACCTGGAAAAGGTCTATACCTATTTTCCGCGCCTGAAAACCCGGCGCACCAGCCAGGCTGCCTACACCAGTGGTGGTGAGCAGCAGATGTGCGCGATTGGCCGCGCGCTGATGACCAACCCCAGCATGGTGTTGCTCGACGAGCCGTCGATGGGGCTGGCGCCGCAGATTGTGGAGGAAGTGTTTGAGATCGTAAAAGACCTCAATACCAAAGAGAAAGTCACTTTTTTGCTGGCTGAGCAAAACACCAACATGGCGCTCAAATACGCTGACTACGGCTACATCATGGAATCGGGCCGGGTGGTAATGGACGGTGCGGCCAGCTATCTGGCCAGCAACGAAGACGTCAAAGAGTTTTATCTGGGCATGGGTGGGGCAGAGCGCAAGAGTTTTAAAGACGTCAAGAGCTACAAGCGCCGCAAACGTTGGCTGGCTTAGTTTTTAGGAACACCTATATGAGCGAATTTTTTGACGTGTTGGAAACGCGTGATTCGGCTGTACGCGAGTCGGCTTTGATGACAGCGTTGCCGTTGCAGGTGGCACATGCCAAGTTGGCTTCACCAGCGTTTGCTGAAATGCTAAGGGATGTGAATCCGGCGCAAGTGACCAGTCGTGCTGCATTGGCGCAGTTGCCGGTCATTCGCAAGCATGAGTTGCTCGAACTTCAAATCAAATGTCGAAGCAACAAAGGTAGTGTTTTTGGCGGCTTCAGTGCCGAAGAGTTTGGTGGCCAGATGCCGCGTGTGTTTGCCAGCCCGGGGCCGATCTACGAACCGGAGGGTACGGCCAGAGACTACTGGCGTATGGCGCGCGCCATCTTTGCCGCTGGTTTTCGACCGGGTGAACTGATTCACAACAGCTTCAGCTACCACTTTGTGCCGGCTGGCTCGATGATGGAAACCGGTGCCCATGCGCTGGGCTGCACCGTGTTCCCCGGTGGCACCGGTCAGACTGAGCAGCAGGTGCAGGCCATGGCCGAACTCAAACCCGCCGGTTACATCGGCACGCCCAGTTTCTTGCGCATCATCCTTGAAAAAGCCGCCGCGATGGGGGTGGCGTTGCCTAGCCTCACAAAAGCGATGTTTGGCGGTGAGGCGTTCCCGCCGAGCCTGCGCGACTGGTTTGCCGCGCGCGGCGTGGCTGGTTATCAGTGTTACGCCACTGCGGACCTGGGGCTGATTGCGTATGAAACCTCAGCGCGCGAGGGCTTGGTGGTGGATGAAGGCGTGATCGTTGAAATCGTACGCCCCGGCACCGGCGATCCGGTGCCCGACGGTGAGGTGGGCGAGGTGGTGGTGACCACGCTCAACCCGACCTATCCGCTGATCCGTTTTGGCACCGGTGACTTGTCGGCCGTGCTGTCCGGGCCGTGCCCTACGGGTCGCACCAATGTGCGCATCAAAGGCTGGCTGGGGCGCGCTGACCAGACCACCAAAATTCGCGGTATGTTTGTCCACCCGGGCCAGGTCGATCAGATCGTCAAGCGCTTCCCTGAGGTGTCCAAAGCACGCCTGGTCGTCACCGGAGAAATGGCCAACGACGCCATGACGCTCAAGATTGAATCGGCCTGTGGTGGGCCAGACAGCCTGGCCCAGAAGGTTACCGACGCGATCCGTGATGTCACCAAGTTGCGCGGTCTGGTGGAGGTGGTGCAACCCGGTAGCTTGCCCAACGACGGCAAGGTGATCGAAGACGCGCGCAGCTACCAGTAGCGAAATGAAGGAGATTGCGGGTCAGACCACTCGCGTAGCGACGTGCTCTGACCCCAACTATTTAAGGAGATTGCGGGTCAGACCACTCGCGTAGCGACGTGCTCTGACCCCAGCTATTTCTGGTACTCCAGCATGAGGAGACCGCCAAAGACTGCCGCGTCGCGGGTCGGTTGATGACGCGCAGCAAAGTCAAAATCATGGCCGACTAAGGGCTGGCGGCCAATTTATTAGACGCCCCAGGTAATCGCTTGTTCGGCCTTCAGACATTGGCGAATCATGTCCATTAACGGCAGCGCGCGCTGGCGCAGGCTGATCGCCTCAAAGCGAGGCGGTGGCAACTTTTCTTGCTGCGCCTGCGCTACTGCCTCGCGCTGCGCTGCTTCTTCTTGCACTATCGCCCTGTCTATCGCCGCCAGCGCCTGCGGCATCTGCTCGGGCAACAGGATGCCTTTGACCGCCGCTTCGCTGGCGTTGCGTTTGCCAATGATTTCCAGCAACCGCTGGCCGTTGGGCTGCAACATAATCACGTCCCCGGTGACTTTGGATTTGAATTTGTACAGCATGGCAGGCCTTTGGGTTTTGATGAATCGGTTTTGCCGCAATCGTAGTCTTTTGCGCGCTCGGTTGTGGCTGGTGCTGTGGCTGCCGGTAGGTCTAACTGCCTGTGCTGATGTTGGCTACCTGGCGCAGTCGGTGGCTGGCCACGTCAGGCTGATGGTTGGCGCGCGCCCGATTGACGACTGGCTGGCCGATCCGGCCACCCCAGCGGCGTTGCGCCAGCGCTTGCAACTGGTGCAGGGTGTCCGGCGCTTTGCGGTGGCCGAACTGCACTTGCCCGACAACGCCAGCTATCTGCGTTATGCGGCGCTGGAGCGGCCCTATGTGGTGTGGAACGTGGTGGCCGCACCGACCTATTCGCTCACGCTCAAGACCTGGTGCTTGGTGGTCGTTGGCTGCGTGGCGTACCGTGGCTATTTTGCGCAGCCAGACGCGCAAGCGCTGGCCGCGCAACTGCGCGCTGATGGACTGGAAGTCAGTGTCTATGGTGTGCCGGCCTATTCCACGTTGGGCTGGAGCAATTGGGTCGGGGGCGATCCGATGCTGAGCACTTTTGTCCATTACCCGGACGGCGAACTGGCGCGCCTGCTGTTTCATGAACTGGCGCATCAGGTGGTGTTTGTGGCCGACGACACCGCGTTCAACGAGTCGTTTGCGACGGCGGTGGAACGGCTGGGTGGCGCACGCTGGCTGGCGCAACAGGCTACGGCGCAGGCCCGCCAGGACTTTGCGCAATTCGACCAGCGGCGTCAGCAGTTTCTCGCGTTGACGCGCGCCACGCGCCAGCAGTTACTGCAAATTTATATGGATAATAACCCTGTAACGCAGCATCAGCAAGCATTAGAAGCTATGAAAAACAAAGCAATGCAAGACTTCAGGGAACGCTATGCCGAGTTGCGCCAGCGCTGGGGCGGCTACAGCGGTTACGACGCGTGGGTGGTGCAGTCCAATAACGCCGCGTTGGGCGCGCAGGCCAGTTACGACCAATGGGTACCCGCGTTTGAGGCGTTGTATGAACGCGAAGGCCGCCACTGGCCAGCGTTTTATGATGCGGTGCGCAGTCTTGCGAAACTCGATGCCGTAGCGCGCCACCGACGTTTGCAGGCGTTGTCGCCCCTTCTAAGCTAACTTTTCAGATCACAAACATGGCAGAACTACACATCGTGCGTGACCACGCGCTGGGCCTGGCCAAGGCGCGCAAGATCGCTTTCAAATGGGCCGAACAGGTCGAGACCGAATTCGGCATGGAGTGCACTTACCAAGAAGGCGACAGCGCCGACGAAGTGACGTTTTCGCGCTCAGGTGTCAAGGGCACATTGCTGGTGAGCGCCAAACACTTTGACCTACGCGCGCAACTGGGTTTTTTGGTCGGGGCCTTCAAGCACACCATCGAAGCTGAGATTGTGAAAAACCTCGACGCACTTTTGACTGCGCCAGCAAAGAAGCGTGCGAGCAAAAAAGCGGCTTGAGTTGTGTGCCCGCGTCATGGATGGCGGGGCAAGCCCGCCATGGCAGATCAGCTCAGCGATTCGATCAGGTCGATGTACTGTTGCATTGCGTCGTCGCTGGTGGTGCCTTTGAGGGCGTTCCATGCGTCCCACTTGGCGCGCCCGACCATGTCGCCAAAGCCGGGTTTTTTGTCGGCGTTGTCACCCACGCTGCCCTGCTTGTACAGTGCGTAGAGTTTGAGCAGGGTCATGTTGTCGGGGCGTTCGCTCAGGTTTTTTGAGTTGGCAACAGCGGCTTCAAAACGGGCCTTCAGGTCGGACATGGTGGCAATCTCCAAAAAAAGTGGATGGTCGGGTCGGTCGGGTTAACGCGGGCTATCTTACGAGCTGATTTCCAGCCAAAATAGAGTTCCTGCCCCAATCCAAAGCTGTCATGGTGACCCAATCCAAATTCCCGTTTGTCGTCGAGCGCATGAGCAAGGTGGACACCGCCTGGCTGCGCATGGACTGTGCGAGCAACCTAATGATGATTCTGGGGGTCTGGATCATCAAACCGGCCATTCGCTACGCAGCGGTGTCTGAGCGCATAGCCGACCGGCTGCTGAAATATCCGCGTTTTACCCAGCGCGTGCAGCTTGACGCCACCGGCGCCAGTTGGATCACCGACACCGAGTTTGACATCCGGCGTCACGTGCTGCGTGAAAAGTTGCCGGTCAGCGCGCGCCGCCAGCCGCAGCAGGCCCTACAGACTCGCTTGGCTGAATTGTCAATGCAGCCGCTGGACCAGCGTCACCCGCTGTGGGAGTTCCGGTTGGTGGAACACTACGACGGCGGTTCGGCCATGTTGGTGCGCATTCATCATTGCATTGCCGATGGTCTGGCGCTGATTTCCGTGATCCAGTCGATCGTTGACGGTGGCCTGGAGCCGCCACCCCGGCGCGTCAAGCCGCCACCGGCGCAAGGCTGGGATGCGGCCGAAGAATGGATGCAGCACACGCTGATTGAGCCATTGACGGTGGCGGCGGTCAAGGCACTTGGCGCGGCCGGTGTCGGCGCAGCGCAGGCCTTTGGTGCGATGACTGATCCGCGCAACGTGCTTGAAAAGTGGTTTGCCGAAGGACTTGGCAAAGGCAAGGTCAGCTCGACCCAAGCGGTGCGCATGGCTTACCAGGTGCTGCACGACGGCGCGGCGTTGGCGCTGATGGCAGACGACTCCCCGACCCGCCTGAAGGGCACGCCCGGGCAGGCCAAGCGTGTTGCCTGGTGCCAGCCACTGCCGCTGGACGAGGTGCGCGCCGTCAGCAAGGCGCTGCGGTGTTCTATCAACGACGTGCTGTTGACCTGCGTGGCTGGCGCTATCGGCCAGTACTTGCAGGGCAAGGGTGATAGCGTGGCTGGCAAAGAGATTCGCGCCATGGTGCCAGTCAACCTGCGACCGATGGCGCAAGCCTACAAGCTGGGTAACAAGTTTGGTCTGGCGCCGGTGGTGCTGCCGGTGGGCCTGGACAACCCGGTGGCGCGCTTGTTTGAGGTGCGTCGGCGCATGAGCGAGCTTAAAGGCAGTATGCAACCGATGCTGGCATTTGCCCTGCTGGCGGTGGCGGGGGTGTTGGTCAAGCCAGTGCAGGATGCCATGCTCAATTTGTTTGCCAAAAAAACCACCGCAGTCATGACCAACGTGCCAGGGCCACGCGAAAAGCTCACATTTTGCGGCGCTGCGCTGGAACAGACGCTGTTTTGGGTGCCGCAGTCTGGCACGGTGGGATTAGGGGTGTCGATTTTGAGCTACGGCGGCGGCGTGCAGTTTGGTGTGATCAGCGACAGCACGTTGTGCCCGGACCCGCAGGCCATCATCGACCAATTTGCACCAGAGTTTGAAAAACTGAAATGGCTGACGTTGATGTTGCCTTGGGGTGATTAATCTTTCAACTCGGCCTTGGCCATTTCCACTTCCAGTCGTTCTGCGGCATCGATGGGTTTGGCGCGTGCCGCCAATTGGTACATACGGCTGGCTTCGCTCATCATTTCTTCGCCACCCAGCATGAGCATGGCGTGCGCGTACTCGAGTAAGCAAAAAGCCGACTGCACATTGAGCTGGACGGCTTTGGTGAACAAGTTCAAGCCGATGTCCTTGTTGGCACCATAGGCCATGGCCCCAATCAGCGAACCCACTTTGTCGATGACTTCGGCGTGAAAGCTGCCCAGCGCGACGTGGGCGTCCAGATGCTTGGGTTGCTGGCGAATCACCTGTTCCAGGTCAGTCTTGATCTTGCTGCCCAGGCCTTGCGCCAGCGCCTTGGCTACGCTGATGCTCTGGCTGTAACGGCTTAGCGCGTAGGCGCGCAGGTAGCGCGCGTTGAAATTGCTGGCGTCTTGTTCGAGCTGCTTTTCGGCTTGCTCGGCCACCTCTTTGAACAGCGCCTGGCGACGCGATTCATGCTTTTCAAGATAGCTGGCATAGACGCACATGGCCTTGTTGGCAACGTTCAGGCCGACCAGCCCCAGACTTTGCCCGAGCGTTGTGGCCTGTTCAAATTCTCCATTGTGAAAATGGGCCCAGGCTTGAAGCAGCCCGGCTTGTATGGGCAGCGGCTCCTGGTCGCCGATATGCAGTCTGGCCCAATTGTTTTTGACGCTGCTGCTATTAAAATTGTAATCGCCCGCGTATGGAAATACGCTCCATTTGACCATGACGGTGTCCTCTGACCTTGATGTTTGGCTAGCTCTGATTGTAGGCTGCTGCCAATCCGATCAAATGGGCGCGCTGGTCGGGTTCCAGGTAGGGCGCGATCAGGTTCAAAACGTGTTGCGCTCCGCGCAGCAGCGCCAACTGGGCGTTGGCCGGTTCCAGCGCGTTGCGTGGGTCACGCACATACTCAAAACTGAGCCAATAGGTTAGCAGCACCACCATACTGGTGGCAGTGGCCGCTACTTCGCGCGAGTCAATTTGCAGCGCGCCGCCACGGCGCAAGCCGTCCAGCAGCGCCCGCACCGCACGCGTTTTGTTTTTGACGATACTCTGAAAGTGCGTTTCCAGGCGCCGATTTTTACTGAGCAGGTCGTTGAGGTCGCGGTACAGAAAACGGTATTGCCAGATCAGCTCGAATAGCGTGTGCATGAAAAACCAGGCGTCTTCGACGTTGCGCACGTCGTCACTGGCGCCCAGCAGGTCGTTCAGGGCGCGCTCGAAGCGATCGAACAGCGCGTTAATCAGCTCGTCTTTGGCTGGATAGTGGTAGTACAGGTTGCCCGGGCTGATGCCCAGTTCATTGGAAATCAGCGTGGTAGAAACATTGGGTTCGCCAAAGCGATTAAACAGCGTCAGCGTGACCTCAAGGATGCGCTCTGCGGTGCGTCTGGGGGCTTTTTTTACCATGCGGGGTCAGCCTCGGGTTCGGCGCTTTGAACGACCTGGCTCAGATTGTTCATCAGATTGTGCAGCTTGGTTAGCGCCTGCCCAATGCGCGCCGGTGCCCGCCTGGGGGTGCATAAATGCCGCTGCGCGTCATCCAGCACAGCGTGGTCCAGCGCGATGCCGTGGTAAGCCAGTTTGCTGGCCAGTTGCGTCTGCTGTGACTGGAGCAGTTGGCGCGTTTGCTGGTACGCGTGCTCGGCCAGATGTCGGCGCTGGCTGTAGCTGAAGGTATTGGCCAGGTACAGCTCGGGGTCGCGGTGGTTGGGTTCAATCAGCACGATGTCGGTGTTGGGGTAGGCCTGCTGGTAGCCCTTGATGCCCAACCGCAGCCGCGAATGAATCAGCGACCGGAAAGTCTGGCTCAGTACCGCTGGCAGCCCGCCGTCGGCGATGCGCGGAATCGGCTCTGGTGTGGCCCACGGGGCGGCCGACCCAGCGGCGCGCGCCGATGTCGATGCGTCGAATGGCACCAGTGGGTTGACGCATAGCATCAAATCGATGCCTTCGTTGAGCGCGATGGAGGCGTGCATGGTTTTGATCAAGGCGCCGTCAACGAAGTCCTGACCGTCGATCTGTACTGGTGGAAACAGGCCCGGCAACGCGGCGCTGGCCTGTACCGCTTTGGAGATCGGGACATGGTCCCAGCCAGGGCGACCGAACGCTACTGCCGTGCCGCTGTCCAGATGGGTGGCGACCAGCGTCAGACGGCTCCTCAGGTGGCGAAAATCGTTGCTGCGCCCGGGTCGGCTAAACAGCCGCGTCAGTTCAACGTCGATTTGGGCATTGGAAAATAGGCCGGTTGGCAAGCTCGGGCTCAAGCGCTCGAGCGTGCGCATCAGCGACTTGCGCCCCAGCGTGCCGTGCCAGGCACCCTGTAGCAGCAGTCGCGG
>JAQTSL010000405.1 GCA_028711355.1 Rhodoferax sp. | reverse complement strand
TCGTCAAGCTCCAGCGGTACGCCCATGCGTGCAGCAATGGCTTTGAGGTGAATCGCGGCGTTGGTCGAGCCGCCCACGGCCGCATTGGCACGAATGGCGTTCTCAAAGGCTTCACGCGTCAGGATTTTGGAGAGTTTGAGGTCTTCATGAACCATCTCAACAATGCGCATGCCCGACAGATGCGCCAGCACATAACGCCGCGAGTCCACCGCCGGAATCGCGGCATTGTGTGGCAGTGAGGTGCCCAGCGCCTCGGCCATGCAGGCCATGGTCGAGGCCGTGCCCATGGTGTTACAGGTACCCGCCGAGCGCGACATGCCGCTTTCAGCCGACATGAACTCGTGCAGGCTGATCTGCCCGGCCTTGACCGCTTCGTGCAACTGCCACACCACCGTGCCCGAACCAATGTCACGCCCTTCGTGCTTGCCGTTGAGCATCGGGCCGCCGGTAACCACAATGGCGGGAATGTCGCAACTGGCCGCGCCCATCAGCAGCGCGGGCGTGGTCTTGTCGCAGCCCACCAGCAGCACCACCGCATCCATCGGGTTGCCACGAATCGACTCTTCGACATCCATGCTGGCCAGGTTGCGTGTCAGCATGGCGGTGGGGCGCAAATTCGACTCGCCGTTGGAAAACACCGGAAACTCCACCGGGAAACCACCGGCCTCGGAAATGCCGCGTTTGACGTGTTCGGCAATCTTGCGAAAGTGTGCGTTGCACGGGGTCAGCTCGGACCAGGTGTTGCAGATGCCAATGATCGGTTTGCCCTGGAATTCGTGGTCCGGAATGCCCTGATTTTTCATCCAGCTGCGGTACATGAAGCCGTTTTTGTCGGCGTTGCCGAACCAGGCGGCGGAACGCAATGGACGGCGGGGTGTATCTGTCATCGTGACACCTTTTTCTATGGAAGTGGTTGGCTGGTCACCGCATCGTAGGCGTGTCGTTCATGCAAAACAATTGAATTAATCCGAAGAAGTGATATCAATTTATATATCATTCAACCGTACCGAGTTCAATCCGAATCCCATGCAAGCCCCCTCAACACGCCGCATCCACCCGCTCATCAAAACCAGGCAAATGACGCTGTTGATGGCGCTGGACGAAGCGCGCAACCTGCATCAGGCGGCGCAGGCCACACACATGAGTCAGCCCGCAGCATCCAAGATGCTGAAAGAAATGGAAACACTTTTGGGGTCTGTATTGTTTGATCGGCTACCCCGTGGGATGCGGCCGACGGTGGTCGGAGAAACCTTGATCCGTCACGTGCGCATGGCCATGGAAAACCTCTTGCAGGGTCAGGACGCCATTGCCACGCTGCAGGCCGGGTTGTCCGGACAAGCCAACATGGGCGTCATCATCACGGCATCGATGACGCTGGTGCCCCAGGCCATAGCGCTTACCAAGGCACACGCTCCGAACCTGAGTATTGGTGTGGAGGTCAGTACCAGCGATGTGTTGATCCATGGACTCAAGCGCAGCCAGTTTGACTTCCTGATCGCCCGCATCCGGGAACAAGCCGACGAATCGAGCCTGCTCTACGAGGACTTGTCGCCGGAAACAGAATGTGCAGTGGCTCGTATTGGCCACCCGCTATTGAATCGCCGCGATCTGACGCTGCGCGAACTGTCCACGCTGGGCTGGATCCTTTCGCCACGCGGCAGTCTGTTACGCCACCAATTTGACATGCTGTTTCGTCGCAATAACCTGCCTGCACCCACCAACGTGATCGAGACGACTGCCATGTCGGTCATCAAAAGCGTCTTGCAGCAAACCGACTACCTGCACGCCATGCCGCTGGAGGTTGCGCGCTACTATGAGGCTTCGGGTGAGCTCGCTATCTTGTCCATCGACTTGCCATGCAATATGGACAGCTTTGGCGTCATCATGCGACGCGACCATGTACTGTCGTCGGCCGCAAATTTGTTGCTTGCACAGGTGCGCAAAGTAGCCGCTTCCATTTACTGACAAGCGCCATGCGCGCGGCGCAAGCAGGCCTGAAACGCCAGCGTGGTGCGGGGCGGTTGCGGCGACGCACGCACGATGCCAAAAAAGCTGCAGTGGTAGCCAAACACGTCAGGCCGCAGCGCGCGCAGGCGACCCTGGCGCACAAAGTCCTGCGCGTAGTGATCCGGCAAAAACCCGAGAAAGCGCCCAGAGAGGATCAGCGTGGCGATTGATTCCTGGTCATAACCCGTGGCCGCGCGCGCCAACTGCTGTTGCTGCGCCAGTTCCATGTTGGGCGAGTGGTAGCCCAGCCCGGCAAATGGGTAGCTTTGCAACGCCTGCCAATCGGTCGGTTGCGCCGCTGTACTTGCAAATAGCGGGTGCGCCGCGCTGGCGTACAAAAACATGGTCTCAGAAAACAGCTCGTCGTAGGCCAGCAGCCCGGAGCTGCGGTGGCCGGGGATGATGCCGACCTGAAACTGGCCGTCCAACACGCCGCGCTCAATCGCATCCAGCGGCGCCACGTGCAGGTGCAGCGCCACGCCCGGCGCCTGCGCCGCAAACAGCGCAATGGCTTCGCCAATGTGCGCAGCCGGGTTGCTGGCGGTCTTGTCAAACACCGCCAAGTGCAGCTCGCCGCCCATGCGCTGGTGAATCTCATCGACACGACTGCGAAAGGCGTCGGCACTGGCCAGCAGGCGCAGTGTTTCGGCGTAAATCTGCTGCCCCTCAGGCGTCAGCGCAAAACCAGCGCGGCCGCGGCGGCACAAGCGCAGGCCCAGGCGCGTTTCCAGGTCTTTAATATGGCGGCTGACGGTGCTGGTGCCGATGTTGAGCGCCAGTTCGGCGGCGGCCATGCCACCACAGTCGGCGACAGTTTTGAAC
>JAQTSL010000404.1 GCA_028711355.1 Rhodoferax sp. | reverse complement strand
AGAGGCCAATCTCTTATAAAGGTTAGAGCAAGCCCTTGGTCGATGGCAGGCTGCCTGCGGCCCGCGCATCCAGCGCCACCGCGCTGCGCAAAGCGCGCGCAAAGGCCTTAACACCGTCTCGCACTGGTGGTGCGCGTTGTCGCCCTTGAGGTTGTCGATGTGCAGCGTGGCAAACGCGTGATTGACAAAACCCTGAAAAAATTCGTGCACCAACTGGCTGTCAAAGGTGCCAATGCTGGCGGCTTTGAAAGGCACGTTCATCACCAGCCCGGGGCGGCCAGAAAAGTCGATCACGACCCGGCTCAAGGCTTCATCCAGCGGCACGTAAGCGTAGCCATAACGGCAAATGCCCTTTTTGTCGCCCAGCGCCTGGCGTACCGCCTGCCCCAGCGTGATACCCACGTCTTCTACGGTGTGGTGGCCGTCAATGTGCAGGTCGCCCTCGGCATCAATATCGAGGTCAATCAGCCCGTGGCGGGCAATCTGATCCAGCATGTGGTCCAAAAAACCGATGCCGGTATGCAGCCGCGACACCCCGGTGCCGTCCAGGTTGACGCGCACCGAAATCTGCGTCTCTGCCGTGTTGCGCGTAACTTCCGCCACGCGCGGCAGGCGCTTGGCAGCATCTTCAGGCAATTGGGTCAAAGCGTATTGGGTCATAGTGAGGCTTCCAGGGCAGCCAGCAACTGGCAGTTTTCAGCGGCGCTGCCAACCGTCAGGCGCAAGCAGTTGGTTAAGAGCGAGTGCATTTTAGAAACGTTCTTGACCAGCACGCCACGCGCACGCAGGCCGTCAAAAGTTTTTTGTGCGTCCGCCACCCGCAACAGGATCATATTGGCCTGGCTGGGGAACACCCGCACCCCGGGTAGCTTGGTCAGCGCTTCCAAAACAAGAGCGCGTTGCGCTTTGATATGCTGTGCTTGCGCCTCAAAAACATCTTGATGTTGAAGGGCAAACAGCGCCGCCTCGGCGTTCAGTACGCTCACGTTGTACGGTGGCCGCACCTTGTCGATCTGCCCAACCAATGTCTGCGGTCCCACCAGATAACCCAGCCGCACGCCGGCCAAGCCAAACTTGCTGAGTGTGCGCAACAACAACACATGGCTGTAGCGCGCCAGCCGCCCGAGATAGCTTGTGGCAGCAAACGGCTGATAGGCCTCGTCGATCACAACCAAGCCACCGCTCGCACCTGCGGCTTCGATCACGGCGTCCATGGCAGCGTCGTCCCACAAGTTTGCGCTGGGGTTGTTGGGGTAGGCCAGGTAGGTGATGGCAGGCTGGTGGCGGGCGATGGCTGCCAGCATGGCAGGCAGGTCCAGCTCAAAATCAGCGGTCAGGGGCACACCGACATAGTCCAGCCCTTGCAACTGCGCGCTCATAGCGTACATCACAAAGCCGGGCTCAGGGGCCAGCACGGTGGCTTTGGCTCGACCCGGCGGCGCGGGCACGGCACACGCCAGCGCCAGCAAGCTGATGAGTTCGTCCGAGCCGTTACCCAGCATCAGCGCAAAGTCCTCAGGCAGCCCCACATGGCGCTGCAAGGCCGCCTTCAGGTCAGCGATGCGCTGGCCTGGATAGCGATTGAGTGCCACCGCACCCAGCCGCTGGCCCAACGCTGCCTGCAACTCGGGCGAGAGGCGGTACGGGTTCTCCATGGCGTCGAGTTTGACCATGCCGTCGGCGTTTTGCACCACGTAGGCGTGCATGGCTTGGACATCCGGGCGGATGCGTGACAGCGGCAAAGGATTTAACACAGACATTTTTGAAACAGACTTACTCAAAATCAGCAACCCAAAAAGCTGAACCCCAGCGGATCAGCCTGTCGCTACAGTGTAAAGCGAGATTTACTGCGCAAAAACCGTCCCGCCACCAGTTTGCAGCGCTTGCTGTGCCCAGCTCAGCGCAGCAGCCAGATGCTGCCAGGCATTGGCACTGGGCGGCTCGCCCAACTCAAAACTGTCACCCCGGATGGTCAACATCAGGCACGGCGGTGGCGGCTGGCCTTGCAAATTTTGATAGACCTGTAGCAACGCCTGCGGTGACAGGCGGTGGGTGCTGATACTTTCATCGTTGGCGGCTTGCAGTGCGTGCACCGCAAACGGTGCGACAGCGCTCAAGCTGGCATCAACCAACAGCACCTGGCTGCGGCCTACCAAATCCAGTGCGTGTTCCACCTGCAACTGGTAGTCGTCCAGAAAGTCCACCAGGTTTGCAAAGTCGGGTGGCAACTGCTCGCGCAGGGCGTTAACAAACAACGGTCCCAGCGCATCGTCACCCCGGCTCAAGTTGCCCCAGCCAAAAACCAATAAAGGAGCGGTCATTTGGAATCAGACAGATCGTTCATTGCCCACTTGCTCGGCTGAGCAAACGCTGGTATTGCGCCAGCTCTGTTTCGTCCAGAATGGCGTAGCGCTGGGCGTTGCTAGGCGCCGGTGTCAACGGCGTGCCCGGTGGCTGCGCTGGTGCCAGAGGCTGATTTGTTTGATCAATCAAGATGACATCACCCAGTTGTCCAGTTGCAAGCCAGGTACCTTGGCAAACTCGCGCGTGTTGTTGGTAACCAGCAGCGCGTGCTGGCTGAGGGCGTGCGCAGCAATCAGGGTGTCGAGCGAGCCAATGGGTGTGCCACGACGTTCCAGGCCAGCGCGCAAGTCGCCATAGACCCAAACGGCAGCGGCATCGAACGGCAAAACAGTCAGCGGGGCTAAAAACATCTCCAGCGCTTGTCGGTTGCGTGTCGAGCCGCTTTTGGCCACCCCAAACGCCAGTTCCGCCGCCACTACGCTGCTAACACCAATGTCGCCCAGCCGGAACTGCTGAAAACGCGCCAGCACCGAGA
>JAQTSL010000403.1 GCA_028711355.1 Rhodoferax sp. | reverse complement strand
AGGTTCCGGTCTTGATCAGGGTGCTGTTGTCGGCGCTGACGGATTGGGTGGGGTCGGTGTTACCTGTTTGGCTGGGAGCGAGGGTTGTGGTGGTGGTGGGGGTGATGAGGTTTGTGGTGCCGAAGAACTGCGTGGCCTGCCCACTCACTGTTGCACTCAGGATGCCGCTGTTGGTGTTGTGGTTCAGTTGTCCTGCGCTGTAGAAGGTGTCGTTGCCATTGGCACCGACGACGAACCCTGCGCCATTGGCATCAATCTGGGCCACCATACGACCCGTATTGAGGTCGTACACCTGTTTGGATGTGCCCGTCTCAAAGGCGATGGTGTTGTTCAGCGCGACCGCGTAGTTGGTGCCGCTGGCGACTGGGTTGCCGATAGAGTCGTAGAGCTGATAAGTGGTGGTACCACTGCTGGAAGTGACCGCTGTAATGGATTGCCCGTTGGCTATCCCGTTGCCGCTCAGGTAAGTTGTTTCGACTGTAATGAACTCATCGTTTTGATTGGAATCTGTTGCGTTGGATTTAATGATGGTGCTGATGACGGGCTTATCAGTTGTGCCTGTTGAAATGGGAATAATTTCAGGAAAGTCGCCCATCATTTTTACGGGATCTGGGATAGTTGCGGTAAATCTCTCGTGGTCAGGAAGAACCTTTAACAAAAACAAATCAGTGGCCTGCGCCGCTGCTGAATAGCTCCCAGAGACGGGTGCTATGCCGGGCGGATTGCCGAGGGCGCCGCTTATTCGCAAGACGGCAATGTCACCAATCATTTGCTTGTCTGCGATAACGATCTCTTGCCAAAAAACATGGGTATCCCAAACAGTTTTGGGGGAGACATTCCAGCGAATCATGGCGTCTTCGTAGGCTATGTCGTGGCTCTTAAAGACGGCATCGAGGGGATCAAGCGCGACAACTAATTGATTGACTCTTTCCCCCGGAGCGGTAAATTTGTCACCCGACCAACCACCTCCTCCCCAATTGCCGTAGGTCCATGTGCGGTTACCTTGCAAATCGATTCGAAAAACTACTTGTCCCATGATTACTCTCCTTTATTGAAATGAATGTGCTCTACAGATTGGGGCTCGCATTGGCCCGGCTTGAAATGAATAACTACAACGTGACGCGTCTGGTCATAACCAGAGGCCAGTGAGATGACTGCGGCATTGCCATTGGGTGTCAGTGAAATTTCGTCGTAGTACCCGGCAACTCCACTAACAGGACAATGTGTGCCGCCATAAAGCACTTCAGCAGCGTAGACATAGTCTGGCGACTTTGGGTTGTACTTTTCCCCAAAATTGGCAATAAAACTGCGCAAACATCGAGTCGAGGTGTGGTCACAATAAAGGCTCGTACTGTCCTTAGACATTGTGCGAAGCTGTACCTCAGGCTCCTGTTTCCCTGGGAAGGCAAAGCGCTTAAAACCGGGGAACGCTTCTTCTTTTTGATATTCCCCTGGAACCTTCATCCAATAGAATCCCTGCCCCTGAACCACATTGGGCTGGCTGTAGTTCAGTGCAACGGGTGCGCTGTATCGGTGGATCAGTTTTTGGTCTTTGACCAAGTCCCAGACCACCCCCACTGCTGAGTGACAACGCCCCTGCGGGGTGGGATAGCAAGCCCGCACCAAGTATTCCCCTGGCGCGACCTCTACCGGAAACACCAAGCCATCGGCTGCATAGATTTGCTGTGGGCCTTGGGCCGGGCTATTCATGTCCCACTTGGCTAGCACGGCCTTTTCTTGCTCGCCTATGTTGTAGGTCAAAAGCAAGTCGCGGCCTTGCATGCCAAAGCGGATGCTGGTGGTGTATTTTGGTACCGCAAGCTCTTGCCAGTTCCTGGCATCGCTGCGCAAGTCCATCACCCTTAGCCGCGCGTTATCTGTACCAATGTTGGCCAGCGTGGCAACCATGTCGCCATCAGCGCTGATAGTGCTGTATAGCGTTGGACGTCCGTTGGGCGGGTATTTAACGTTGCACGCAGCTAGCGTAGACGCCAACAATGCCAGCAACCCGATGAAGAAGCTGTGCAGCCATGGTGTCCGTTTGTGGTCGTTGGGCGCGAATTGGTTGTTGTTTTGCTTCATGCTGCCTCGCTCCAATTTTCTTGGTTGGATGACGCTATTTGGCCGGTGTAATTGCGGGCGTTGCCGCCCATAACACGCAACATGCTGGTGCTTGTAATTTTGGTTATAGGACAGTCGGTATTGCTGCCACTGCGCGAAGCTACTTCTGCACCGCCGACGGCGATTTCGATGTTGCTGGTGCTCAGGTTCAGGGTGACGCCTGTCGCGCCCACCACCTGGGCTATGTCCAGCCCGCTGCCGCCGTCGATCACGGTGTCATTGGCATCCATCAGCAGCACCTCGTCACCGGCGCCGCCACTCAAAGAATCAGCACCCAGGCCGCCGGCGAGCCAGTTGTTTTGTGCATCGCCACTCAAGGTGTCGGCCCCGGCGCCGCCGGTGAGGTGGCGCACATTGAGCGTGACGGTGTCCAGGGTTTCGTTCACCGTGGAGAGGGTGTTTTGTGAGACAAATGAGGTGATAACGCCCGTGCTGCCTGCGTACCAAGCTACGCTTTCTGTAGTAACAGTGGTGCCCCCAGCGGTCTGCGTGATGGTGCTGCCAGTCGGGTTGGCCAGGAAGTTGGCGGCGATGGCTTCTTGAGTGGTGCTGACACCGTTGACGTTTTGCGTGAAGCTGCCACGGGCCAATACGGCGTTGCCGTCGCGCACTTCGCCGCTTTGGCTGGTGGCGTTGAGGTTGATGGCGCTGATGCCCAAACCGCCCAAACCGTCCAAGGCTTTTAGTTCGCCTATGGCGGTCTTGCCGTCGTGGTTGGC
>JAQTSL010000099.1 GCA_028711355.1 Rhodoferax sp. | reverse complement strand
GCTACATTGACGATACCAAAAGCCTTATCAGAATCAAGAACCACGGTTCCCGTGACATAGGCAGCCGTTCCCGCACCAACCGCCGCAGCATCAGAACCTGCAGTCGCGATGGCACCAACGGTAAGTACGCTGGCGGCAGCACTCTTATTTCCGATCAAAATATCAGAGCCAGAATCATTGATTAATGTAATCCCTGTGCCAGCGGTATTCATCCTCGCTGAGACCCCCGTGGTAGAAGATTTGTCATTGATTGCCGAGATTGCACCCGCCCATCCATCAGCGTTAGCGGCAGCACCGGACGTAAAGTTTACGGTTGCAGCGGTAGTGTTATTCGAAGTTATATCCAAGGTATAACTGGAATTGGCAAGAAAAGCACTCAGATCAATTTCCGTTCTCGCACTAGCTGTTACGCCGGTGTCACCAGTTTTTGCATTGATGTTGGCCGCAACTGTTTTTGCACTTTCAGCAGCTTTAAGTCCAATCGTAGAACTCCCCAATGAACCGTTAATGGCAAAGGTCGCATCTAAAACGATCGTACTGGTGATGCCATCAACCGCCGTCGACAAATTGGAACCGGTTGTTGCACTGCTACCTTGAGTTAAATCACCAGCACCAGCTGCAGTTGTGGCAACTTTTGAGCCTATGCGATAGTTACCATATTTACTGGTAGTGAAATTGGATGTTGTTGCTGTAATAGTTTGATTGGCGTTAGCACCGACTTGAAAGTCTGCCGAAGTAAAGCTGCCGTCCAACAGATTACGTCCATTGAACTGCGTGGTTTGCGCAATCCGATTCAACTCTGAAGTCAACTGGCCTACTTCGGCATTTAGTGCTGCCCGGTCACTCGCCGAATTGGTCGCATTGGCCGACTGCACCGCCAGCTCACGAATACGTTGCAGGATTGATCCTGATGCCCCCAACGCACCTTCAGCCGTTTGCGCCAGCGAGATGCCGTCATTGGCGTTGCGCGCGGCCTGATTCAAGCCGCGAATTTGCGAGGTGAAACGCTCTGAAATACTCAAACCCGCAGCATCGTCCTTGGCGCTGTTGATGCGCAAGCCAGAGGACAAGCGTTGAATGGCCTGGCTCAGAGACGCTTGACTGATGGTCAAGTTCCGTTGTGCAGTCATCGAATTGATGTTGCTGTTGATGGTGGCGCTCATTTTGGTTGCTCCTAGTAAAACTACTAAATCCGGCACATTGCCGATCCCAACGCCAGCATTGCTGCTAGCCGCTACGACCGGTGCACCTTGTTGTGATGCCTGCCGGACGACGAACCCTTAATTGAGCCCGTTGAAAGAGTTTTCGGGTAGTGGCGAAAAAACTTGAGCCACTTCATGCCAAAACATCGCTTAACACGCGTTTTTTTAACGGTCAAGCAAATAAGCCACCTGTTTGGACAGCTATTCGTTCATTTAAGGGTAAACCCTTATTAAGTTTTACCGCATCCGAATGAATTGGCGGGTTTTTTCCGCGCTTTTTGACCCAATACCAAAAAGCCGCGTCTTCACAATTTCCCCATCGTTACTGATTGTCTGTAGTCAAGCAGTCTTTGCAATCGGCGGCGACGCTGATTCAATCATTTAGGAGTTTCGCAATGGCCTCAACCATTAACACCAACGTTCAGTCGCTGACTGCGCAGCGCAACCTGGCAACTTCCCAGTTGTCGCTGACGACATCCATGCAACGCTTGTCGTCGGGTTTGCGCATCAACAGCGCCAAAGATGATGCGGCGGGCCTGGCGATCAGTGAACGGTTTACATCGCAGATTCGCGGCGTCAATCAGGCGGCGCGCAATGCCAATGACGGCATCTCGCTATCGCAAGTCGCAGAAGGTGCGCTGGGTAGCTCATCTAGCATTTTGCAACGTATTCGCGAGTTGGCCGTGCAGTCGGCCAACGCTACCAACAGTGCCAGCGACCGCGCAGCGCTGAATGCCGAGGTGGGGCAACTCACTGCTGAGCTGGATCGGATTGCCAAAACAACGCAGTTCAACGGTCAAAATATTCTGGATGGCAGCTTCACATCAGCCACCTTCCAGGTGGGCGCCAACGCCAACCAAACCATCATTGCTACCACCGCCAATTTCAGCACCAGCAAGTATGGCAACAACCGCATTGGGTCTGAAATTGCCACTTCGACGGGTGGTCCAGGCGACTTGGTGTTAGGTACTTTGTCCAAAGGCACCAATCCTTCAACTGCCGTTGCGCAGGGCACGAGTGCCATTGGTGCTGACCAGCTCATTGTGACGGGCGCAACCGGCAAAGCCACAATCAATATTGGCTTGGCCTCCAGCGCAAAAACAACGGCCGCCAGCATCAATGCGCAAGCCGGCACCACCGGTGTCACCGCTACTGCACGCACCAGTATTGATTTGACGGCGTTTTCTGCGGCCGGTGGTTATACCCTTTCACTTGTTTCCAACAATGCCTCGAGCACGCCGGCCACTATTGCCTTCAACATTGGCACAACCTTGAATACACCAGATGGACTGGCCTCCGGTGTGACCGCCTTCAATGACAAATCCTCTTCAACCGGGGTTACCGCAAAGCTCAATTCAGGCGGCACAGGCATCACCCTGACTAACGACACTGGCGAGGACATTTTTATTACCAATAACAGCCCTGATACCGGTGGCTCTTTTACTGTTGGCGCTGCAGGTGTAATTGGACCGACAGCACAAGCCTACGTGACCGGAGCGCTCTCCTTGGATTCGGACAAGTCCTTCGGCATCGAGACATCCAGTGGGACTGTTGGCGGAGGCACAAGTTTTTTCACAGATGTCACCGCTGCAAGTCAACTTCAGGGCGCAGATTCATTGGACGTATCCACCGTAGATGCCGCCACCCGAACCCTATCGACGGTTGATTCATCAATCTCAGTCATTGCCAGCCAACGCGCCAAGTTTGGTGCTTTGCAGTCACGCTTTGAGACCACCATCATGAGCCTGAACACTACCTCCGAGAACCTCAGTGCGTCACGTTCACGCATTCAAGACGCAGACTTCGCCATGGAAACCGCCAACTTGTCGCGCACGCAAATCTTGCAACAAGCGGGTACAGCCATGGTGGCACAAGCCAATCAATTGCCGCAGCAGGTGCTGAAATTGTTGCAGTGATTTAACTGCTTCTTCGGGCTTGCAACGCGCCGGGGAAATGCCAGTCATTGGCACGAAAACTCAGCCTACCAGAATCACAAAACGATGCCTGTTTTTGGCAGGTCGTGTTGAAACCCGTCCTAATCTCCACTGGCCCCGCTGGCCAGCGACTCAAACTTGGTGATCTTGTTCAAGAACGCCAGTTTCACCACACCGGTTGGGCCGTTGCGTTGTTTAGCAATGATGACCTCGGCTACACCCGGCTCCTTGCAAGCGTCCTTCGTGTAATACTCGTCACGGTAGATGAACATGATGATGTCGGCATCTTGCTCGATCGCGCCAGACTCACGCAGGTCGCTCATCATCGGGCGTTTGTCAGGGCGTTGCTCGACGCTGCGGTTAAGCTGCGACAGCGCAAGCACCGGACACTTGAGCTCTTTGGCCAGCATCTTCAGGCCGCGTGAAATTTCGCCCAGCTCGGTGGCACGGTTTTCACCGTCGCTGCTGTCCGAGCCGCTCATCAGTTGCAGGTAGTCCACCACAATCAGCCCCAACTGGCCGCATTGACGCGCCAGCCGTCGCGCGTTGGCGCGCAGTTCGCTGGAGTTCATGCCAGCGGTTTCGTCGATATGCAGCGAGATGGTGCGCAGCTTTTCGATCGCCTCGGTTAGCCGCGGCCATTCGTCAGTGGTTAACTTGCCGGTGCGTAAATGCCCCTGGTCGATGCGTCCGATCGAGCCAACGATACGCACCGCCAACTGCGCGGCGCCCATTTCCATCGAAAACACCGCCACCGGCAGACCTTCGTTCAGTGCCACATGCTCTGCAATATTGATCGCCAGCGCCGTTTTGCCCATCGACGGCCGCGCCGCCAGCACCACCAGGTCACCAGCCTGTAGCCCGGCGGTCAGGCGGTCCAGATCGTAAAACCCGGTTGGTACACCGGTGACATCATTTGGGTTGTCGGCCATTTGCTGCACCCGGTCGAGCAAATCAACCACCAGCCTGTCCATGGTCTGGAAGCCCTGCTTGGTGCGCGCGCCTTCTTCACCAATGTTGAAGATTTTTTGTTCGGCTTCGTCCAGAATCGAAGCCACCGGGCGCCCCTTGGGGTTGAACGCATTGGCTGAAATTTCTTCGCTGGTAGAAACCAGCCTGCGCAGGATCGAGCGGTCACGCACAATCTCGGCGTAACGGCGAATATTGCCAGTACTTGGAACATACTGCGCCAGTGCATTGAGGTAACTCAAGCCACCCACTTCTTCAGCCTTGCCCAGGCTTTGCAGGTGTTCATAGACCGTGATCACATCGGCCGGTTTGGACGCATTGATCAGCGCACTCATGGCGGCAAAAACGGCGCGGTGCTCGTAGCGGTAAAAGTCGTTCTCGGTCAGCACGTCGCTGACCCGGTCCCACGCCGAGTTATCCAGCAGCAGCCCGCCCAGTACGCTCGATTCGGCCTCCAGCGAATGCGGCGGAATGCGCAGTTGTGCCACCTGGCGGTCAGCCGGAAAGCTTTCTTGCAACAGGGAATAATCGGAAAGGTCGGCAGACATGGGTTGGTTCCTTCAGTGCCACATGGTACGGGCTGCGTTGCCGGGTGTCGAGTGACAAGCTGGGGATAAGGCCGCAAAAAGCTGTGCACAAACTGTGCAGACCGCACATGAAAAAGCCGCCGGGGCTTGCACCCAGGCGGCCCGTTACCAGTAAAAAACTCAGACCGATTCGCCGTAAACCGAAACGGTGATGTCAACCACCACGTCGGTATGCAGCGCCACACCAATGGTGCTGTCGCCAACCACCTTGATGTGCCCGCTGGGCATGCGGATTTGTGCTTTGACAACCGCAAAACCAAGCTTGGTCAGCTCTTCGGCGATATCAGCATTGGTGACTGAACCAAACAGGCGGCCATCGACACCGGCTTTTTGCGTCAGCTTGCACACGGTTCCGGCCAGCTTTTCACCCAATGTCTGGGACTCAGCCAGCTTGGCGGCAGCCGCTTTTTCGAGTTCGACACGGCGTGCTTCGAATTCTTTTTTGGCAGCTTCTGTGGCACGACGGGCACGACCCGACGGAATCAGGAAGTTGCGCGCATAGCCGTCTTTGACACGAACGATTTCACCGAGATTGCCAAGGTTCACCACCTTGTCGAGCAGAATGATTTGCATGGTGTTGAGTCCTTAGATCTTGTGCTGGTCGCTGTAAGGCAACAGGGCCAGAAAGCGTGCGCGCTTGATGGCGGTGTTGAGCTGACGCTGAAAGATGGCGCGCGTGCCGGTCAGGCGCGCCGGGATGATCTTGCCGTTTTCGGCAATGAAATCGCGCAAGGTGTCGATGTCTTTGTAATCGATCTCTTCTACACCTGTCACCGTGAAGCGGCAAAAGCGCTTGCGCTTGAACAGCAGGTTCTGCGCGGGGCGTTTGGGGCGCTTGTCTTTGTTATTAAAACGTTTTGGTCCGGCCATGATGGACTCCTTCAATATGGATAAATGCTTTACTCTTGAACAAATTCTTGAATGTGAAACACAACGTGCTTTGCACCACGTGGCGTTGCCACAAAACCCTTGAAATTCCAGTTGCTGCCAATGTCTTGCCTTGCCAGTTGCTCTGCAACCGACCCAAAAGCGACCGACTTGACGACGGCTTTAACCTGTCTGACTTGCCCGGCCTCTAACATCTGCGAATCGTGCTCCAGACGCCCATTGACGGCTGGCAGGCCCGCAGGCGTATAACGCAACGCGTCGATTTCGAGGATGCTGGCGCTGATTTCAAGTTGGTTGACAGGGCTCACCGTTTGCGGGGAATGGGGGGCTCAAGCCTGGTATTCTGCCTGCTGGGTCTTGCGAGCGTCTTCACGCTCCACCGTCTTTATCATCGACGAAGGGCCGGTATCAGCCTTTTTCTTCAACACCGTCAGGTGACGCAACACGGCGTCATTGAACTTGAAGGCGTGCTCCAGTTCAGCCATCACCGCTTGGTTGGCTTCGATGTTGATACACAGGTAATGGGCTTTGGCCAGCTTGTTGATCAAATAGACCATCTGGCGACGACCCCAGTCTTCAACACGATGCACTTTGCCACCGCCGGCAACGATCATGCCCTTGTAACGTTCCAGCATGGCCGGAACTTGTTCGCTCTGATCCGGATGGATCATGAGGATGATTTCATAATGACGCATTGATACTCCTTCTGGATAAACCCCCACCGGGGCGAAAAGCCACCCCCAGCGTCTATTTGGGGTGTGGCAAGGTAAGCCGACGATTATAGCCAACCGGCTGCAGCCATCGTTGCCCAACCACCCGGGCCAACGCCCAGGCTACTCCGTGCGATTGGGTGAGCGGGTCAAAAAACTCACCACAAGAGTGACCAGCAGCCCCGCAGCTACACCAAACACGCCGGCCGAAATGGGTTCAATATCAAACCACAGGCCGGAACCCTTCAGATCAAAAATCACACGCACTGCCGGCATATTGACCAGCATGTAGTACAGCGTCAGCCCCAGGCCACTGAGCATACCGGCCACAGCAGCCACCCGGGTCACGCCTTGCCAGAAAATGCCCAACACCATCACCGGCACAAAGGCTGCACCAGCCAACGAAAAAGAGGCAGAAACCAGAAACAGGATGTCGGCCGGTCGCTGCGCTGCCACGTAGGCGGCCACCAGCGCCACCAACAGCAGCGCAAACTTGGACAACATCACACGCCGCACCGCACCGGCCCGATCACTATCACCCCGATAAAATAGGTCGTGCGCAAGCGCGTTGCCAATGGTCAGCAACAGACCGTCTGCGGTGGACAGCGCGGCCGCCAACCCACCGGCCGCGACCAGGCCGGATATCACATACGGCAAACCCCCTATTTCAGGGGTCGCCAGCATCACGATGTCGGCCCCCAGGTGCAGCTCGGTGAACTGCAATATCTGATCGGCGTTGACATCACTGACCGAGATCAGTGCCGGGTCAAGCCGTGCCCACTGTGCAATCCAGGCTGGCAAGGCGTCAAATCGCTGGCCGACCAATTGCCCCATGATTTCGTATTTGACCAACACCGCCAACGCCGGTGCGGCCAGATACAACAAGGCAATGAAAAACAGCGACCAGGTCACTGAATTGCGGGTCTCAGAAACACTGCCGGTGGTATAAAAGCGCGTTAGCAGGTGTGGCAGTCCAGCGGTTCCTACCATCAGGCAGAACATCAGCGCGAGAAAATTACGACGCGAAGCCTCAAACAGATTCTTTTCACCTGCGGTGCCATCGGGGTCACCCGCAAATGGCTGCGTATGGGCCGGCATACCGGCCAGCGGCTGCGCCCGCTCAAGATTTTCTGTCATGGCACGCGTCCAGACCTCGCGCGCGCTGTCCTCCGAGCGTGGCAATGCCGCCAATGCGCGCCGCGCCGCGACAATGACCGCCTCGTCAGCGTGCGACTGCGTCAGACGCGCAATTTCGTCGATCTGCCTTTTGCGTTCGAGTTCCAGCGACTCACCCACGTTGTCAAGCATCTGAGCGTACCGACTGGCGCGTTTGCTGTACTCCCGAATCACCTCTTGTTCAGCCGGCGACTCCGTCAGACGGTGTTCCAGCTCGGCAATTTTGGGTAATTGTTGGCCATAGACAGCGGGGGCAAATGGGTTGCCCAACTGCTTGTAAGCCAACCAGGAAACCGGAATCAGGAACGCCAGGATCAACACCACATATTGCGTCACCTGGGTCCAGGTGACAGCGCGCATTCCGCCCAAAAACGAACACACCAGCACGCCACCCAGCCCGAGCAAGATACCAATTTCAAACTGCACCCCGGTCAGACGCGAAGTGATCAAACCTACCCCGTAAATCTGGGCCACAACATACGTGAACGAACACAGCACGGCAGCCCAGGCCGCAATGATGCGCGGCCAACGCCCGCCGAAACGCGTGCCAAAAAAATCCGGCACGGTGTAGAGGTTCATTTTGCGCAGATAGGGCGCCACCAGAATCGCCACCAGGCAAAAGCCACCGGTCCAACCCAGCACATAGACCAGGCCGCCGGGCTGCACACCCACGCCGGTGAAGCCCTGCAGGTAAAGCCCTCCGGCCATACTGATGAACGACGCCGCGCTCATCCAGTCGGCGGCAACGGCCATGCCGTTATAGACAGCCGGAATCCGCCGCCCCGCCACGTAGTACTCAGACGCCTTGGAGGTCCGGTCATAAATGCCGATCAGGGCGTATAGAAAAACGGTGGCAAACAGAAAAATGGCACCGACCCAGATTTTGCGCAGCCCTGCGCTTTCTGCCACCGTCAAAGCTCCAATAAACAGCGAAAACACCACCACGAAGGTCAGGAAACGACGGTGAATACGCCGCACGGATAAATGTGCAGCGTCAGCGTCCTGGCCCGAGGCGCGGTCCTGCCGATTGGCGACCCAGGCAAACACGCCAATGATGGCGATGAACACCAACACGCTGCCCTGCGCCGAAAACCAGTAAGAAATCGGCCATCCGCCGACCAGTTGCAGCAAATCACGGGCAAAAAAAACAACGCCAAAAGACGCCACAAACCAGACCGCCAACAACCCGCCATGCCAACGCGAAAACGTTGCAATCGGCTGGTTATCAGTGTCCTCGGGCTTTACCATCGCTGCGATGATGGCACCCGGTCGGCCGTCATGCTATAGGTGTTTGCTATTAACTCGCAAGGTTTTGCCAGGTTGCCACCACCGTGTCAGGATTGAGCGAGATCGAGGAAATACCCTGCTCCATCAACCACTTGGCGAAGTCCGGGTGATCGCTCGGACCTTGACCGCAGATGCCAATGTATTTGCCCTGGCCACGGCAGGCCGTGATCGCCTGCGAAATCAGTGCTGTCACCGCCGGGTCGCGCTCATCAAAGTCTTTCGCCAGCAATTCAAGGCCGGAATCCCGGTCGAGCCCCAGCGTGAGCTGGGTCAGGTCGTTGGAACCGATCGAAAAGCCGTCAAAATATTCCAAGTAGCGGTCGGCCAAAATGGCGTTGCTCGGAATCTCGCACATCATGATGAGTTTGAGTTCGTTTTCGCCGCGTTTGAGGCCATGCGCGGCCAACAGCTCGGTTACTTTTTTGGCCTGATTCAGCGTGCGCACAAACGGCACCATCACCTGGACGTTGACCAGCCCCATGTCTTCACGCACCCGCTTGAGCGCCTCACATTCCATCGCAAACGCTTCGCCAAATTCTGCGCTGACGTAGCGTGCCGCGCCCCGAAAGCCCAGCATTGGGTTTTCTTCTTCGGGCTCGTAACGGCTGCCACCAATGAGTTTGCGGTATTCGTTACTCTTGAAGTCCGACAAGCGCACGATCACTGGCTTGGGCCAGAACGCTGCGGCAATGGTGGCCACACCCTCGGCCACACGATCCACGTAAAAAGCGCGCGGCGACGCATGTCCACGCGCCACCGACTCCACCGCTTTCTTCAGGTCGGCGTCGATGTTGGGATAGTCCAGAATCGCTTTGGGATGCACCCCAATGTTGTTGTTGATGATGAATTCCAGTCGCGCCAGGCCAACACCGGCGTTGGGCAATTGGCAGAAATCAAACGCCAGTTGCGGGTTACCCACATTCATCATGATCTTGACCGGCAGCTCGGGCATGGCACCACGGCGCACCTCGGTCACCTCGGTTTCCAACAAACCGTCGTAGATGAAACCGGTGTCGCCTTCGGCACAACTGACGGTCACCAGCATACCGTCTTTGAGCACCTGATCGGCGTGACCACACCCCACCACCGCCGGAATGCCTAGCTCGCGCGCAATGATCGCGGCGTGGCAAGTGCGCCCACCCCGGTTGGTGACAATCGCCGAGGCGCGCTTCATCACCGGCTCCCAATTCGGGTCGGTCATGTCGGTCACCAGAACGTCACCGGCCTGAACCCGGTCCATCTCCGTGATGCTGTGCACCACCTTGACCGGCCCGACACCAATCTTCTGGCCGATCGCACGGCCATGCACCAGCACGGGACCCTTGCCCTTGAGCTTGTAACGTTGTTCCACCCGTCCCATTGCCTGACTTTTGACCGTCTCAGGCCGGGCTTGCAAAATGTAAAGTTCACCGTCAATGCCATCCTTGCCCCATTCAATGTCCATCGGGCGGCCGTAGTGCTGTTCGATCACCAGCGCGTAGCCAGCCAGCCGCTGCACCTCGGCATCGGTCAGCGAATAGCGGTTGCGCAGCTCGGTCGGAACGTCGGTGGTCTTGACCAACTGTCCCGCTTTGGCCTTTTCGTCGGCGCTGGTAAATTGCATCTGGATCAATTTGGAACCCAGATTGCGCCGAATCAACGCCTGCTTGCCAGCCTGGAGCATCGGCTTATGAACATAAAACTCGTCCGGATTGACGGCGCCCTGCACCACCGTCTCACCCAGGCCGTAGCTTGAGGTGATGAATACCACGTCGTCAAAGCCCGATTCGGTATCCAGCGTAAACATGACGCCTGCGGCGCCCAGGTCAGAGCGCACCATGCGCTGCACCCCGGCACTCAGCGCCACGTGCTCATGGGCAAAACCCTTGTGGACCCGGTAGCTGATGGCACGATCGTTGTAAAGCGAGGCAAAAACTTCGCGAATCTTGTGCAGTACGGCGTCAATTCCAGTCACATTCAAGAAGGTCTCCTGCTGGCCGGCAAATGACGCATCGGGCAGGTCTTCGGCGGTGGCCGACGAGCGCACCGCAAACGACGCCTGCGTGTTGCTGCCACACAAAGCGGCGAATGCCGACCTGATTTCCTTTTCGACGTCGGCCGGGAACGGTTGGTTTTCGACCAACGCGCGAATCTCGGCACCCGCAACCGCTAGCGCGTTGACGTCTTCGGTATCCAGCTTGGCAAGTCGATCATTGATTTTCTGACTCAGGTCGCCAAACTTCAAAAATTGCCGAAAAGCATGGGCGGTGGTGGCGAAACCAGTGGGCACCTTCACGCCGGTGGGGAGATTCGAGATCATCTCGCCGAGGCTGGCATTTTTGCCACCGACCGACTCGACATCGGTCATTCTCAGCTTCTCAAATGGCACCACCAGATCGGTGGGCGCAAACAGTGCAGTCATGAAATACTCCAAAAGTTAAAAACCGGTGGACCAGGAGCCGTTCGTGGTGTTGTTGTGGTGTTAGAGGCGACCTGCGTCTGCTAATCGAATAAATGATAATAATTGTAGGTCTGAACAAAACTGACACCGCCCC
>JAQTSL010000098.1 GCA_028711355.1 Rhodoferax sp. | reverse complement strand
ACGACCAATATGGCGACTCGGTGGGCAACCGGGACAAACACGTGGAAGCCTTCAAGGAAACCATGCGTTATGCCTACCCCGGCGACCTGCACCGCAAGATGCACCCGGAGATGGCGGCCTGGGGTGGGCCCGAGAGTGTCAAACACAAGGCGGCAGGCGGACACTGATTCGTTTGAAACGAGGCGCACAGCCCCGTGATGGGATGGAATAGACAACAAGTTGCCGATCTGCACGAATGTGTGGATCGGCTTTTTAAGGTTTTATATGCTCAATGCCACTTTCGATTTCGACACGGTTGAAGACGAGACGCCCTCGGCAACGGGTGTTGCGCTGGACTTGGCGCAACTTGGGGCTGAGAGCTCGGCGCGTGCACGCATTTACCGGGTCTTGGCGGGCGTGTTTGTTGAAGAACCCTCGATCGAGTTCTTGAGCACCATGGGCAATGCCGCGTGGCTGCGTTCTCTGGAGCAGGTGGGGGTGAAATTCGAGTCTGATTTTCTCGACACCGATCTGCACACCCTGGCCGATGTACTGGCCTGCGAATATGCCACGCTGTTTGCGTCCTCCGGCGGGTTTCCACCGGTGGAGTCGGTGCGCTTGACCGGACGCTTCAAACAAGACCCGCATTACCAGATAGCGGCGCTTTACCAACGCCTGGGCTTTGCCCAAAGCAAGGGACGCTTTGAGGTGTTTGCCGACCAGCTGGGGTTGGAGTTGATGTTTGTCGCTGAAATGCTGGAGCGTTGCGCCCAGGCTGCTGCCGCCAATGACCTGGCCGCCTATCGACAGCACGACAAGGAAATCAGGCGTTTCTGGTCGCTCCATTTGGGGCGTTGGGTGCGCGGCTACAGTGGTCTGATTTCCCGTGCCTCCAACCATTCGTTTTACCGTGAAATGGCTCGTTTTCTGCACGGCTTTGCCAGCGAAGAAATTGCCGCCATGGGCTTGACACGGCTCGAAGACCTGGACCAGGGGCAACTGGTGATCCCCAAATCCGAAATCACCCTGGAATTCAACCCGGACGAGCCGATTTGTGGTGAATGTCCGTCGGGCGCGGCCGAGCGTATGCAAGCCCCAGGACAAGGGCGCGTGATACCCATTACCCCCATTCCTGCACAAGTTTCAGACCTGGCTTTTTGAGGGACAAGAAAATTATGCTTCTGGATTTGCACTCACAACCCCTATTGCCACCAGATCGTGCGGTCTTGTCCGAGCTGGACTGGGGTGAAGTCGCCATCATGTGGAACAACAACCAGTTGGGACTCTTGCATGATTGGTTGAATGAACGCTGGTCTCGCCTGATTCGTAATAGCCCGCTGGGCACCAAAGACCCCGAAGCCGAGTTGTTGCAAGCACTGGCGTTTGCCACCCTGGCGCTGTTTTTTACCCAAAGTCAAAACCAGGACGGGGCCCGCTTACTGATCGACGATGCATTGCTGGCCTTGGGCAAATACCGGCCGTGTTACATGGGCATCAAGATTGAGCCGATTTATGGCACGTTGCAGGACTTGCGCCCGATGCTGGTGGGTTTGGCTACCGATGCCGAGTGCCCGATGGTCCCCTTTGTTTATGCCAAATTTGAATACACCAGGGCAACACCATGAGTGTGCAGTTTTGCTGCCTGGCGAAAAACTTCTCTGAAGCCAGCCCGGCGCAGCCCACACTGATCTGCTGCACGCCGCGTTTGGCCTCTGTGCCCAGCCTGGTCAAGAATGCCCAGGTGGTGCTGGCGGGCGAATCCGAGGCGGCGGCCACCAGTTTGCTACAGGCCGGTGCCAAAAAAGTCTTGTTGGGCGAAGCCGCCTTGTTTGACAGCAGCATGGTGACGCGCTTGGTGCAAGCTTTTGGCAGTGCGCGCATTGGCCTGCACGTGCCGGTGCAACGCCAGTCAGTCAGTTGGTCGTTTGAGACCGAATCCAATGCCGACTTCAGTGTGGTCACCCCGTCCTTGTGTGAGCCGGTGTGGGAAGTGCTCAAGGCCAGCGGCGAGCCTTCGGGTGTGCGTGCCGCCAACTGGGTCAACGCCATGCTGCAGCACGGGGTGAGCAGCATTTTGCTGCGTGCCGACATGACCGACGATGCGGATTTGAATTTATGCGCCGGGCTGGTGGAAACCGTGGGCGACAAGCTTTGGGTGGCGCCCCTGACAGACACCCCCCCGGTACTGGCGGACTGGATCGAATTTGGACAAGTCAGCCAATTGGCCTTGCCAGCCGCGCTGTACCAGCGCCGCCATGCGCTGGTCAAACGCACTGCACTCACCGGTCAAAACCTGACATCAGCATGAAAACCGCAACCCTATTTTGGCGAACTCTGGCCGTGGCGACCACTGCGGTCTGGGCGCTGGCGGCACAGGCACAAGCCTCACTGCGTGATGAGCTTGAGCTGATCGAATCGCTCAAACACGCCCCGCCTTGTTGTGTGATTGATGCCCGCAGCGCCAAGCAGCGCCAGCACCCTGTGCTGGCAGATGCGCTCATCTACCGCCCAGGCATGAGCATTGTGCCCACCGCCTCGGTCATTGTGGTGGGTGACGACAACCCGGGTGCTTTGAGCGTTGCCGAAATTTTGGCCAAACAACACCCCGGTAAAGCCATTTTCGTTGTGCGCGGCGGCGTGACGGCCTGGGAATTTGTGCGCAAGGCACTCGACAAGATGCCAGCTTCCAGTGAAGTGGGTGCACCGCCCGTAGGCGGGACGTTTGTCATTCCAAAAAATACCTGTGAGTCAGGAGAAACGCTGCAAATCCTGAGCAGCAAGCCCAAAGCCAAGCTCTGAGCCTCATGCCTGAAATTCGCGTCAGCCACTGCACCCGTTATCGCTTCCGCTACAGCGAATGCCGTCGCTGTGCCGACGCCTGCCCGCACGATGCCATCACACTGTCAGATGCCGGTGCCGCGCTGGTGGCAGAGCGTTGCAAAAACTGCGCCTTGTGTGTCAGCGCCTGCCACACCAACGCCTGGCGCAGTGATGATTTCAAACCCATCGACATCCTGCGCGAGGCCATCAAAAGACCCAGCTTCAGTCTGGCTTGTGAACCCTCAGGTTGCCAGGCGGATGCACACATCCCCTGCCTGGGCGCCATTGATGCCGTCTGGTTGAGCTACATGGCCAAACGCCGCTTGCCGGTGACACTGCACGGCAGCGGGTTTTGTGGCCAGTGTGCACACGGCAAAACCGGGGCCGAACAACTCCGGCTCAGCCTGGCGGCTGTGGACAGCTTGCAGACGGCACAAAAGCTGGGTATAGACAGCAACGCCGCCGAGCCAGCATGGGTACTGCCCGTGCTGGCCGAAGACAGCCGCAGCACGCCAGCCCAACGCTCAAGCCAAATCAAAAGCACCAACGTCAGCGCCAGGCGCAGCCTGTTTGGCCGACTGTTTCGCGGCAAAACTGAAACGGGTGCGGAGAAAACCCCGAACAAGCAACCCGCGCTTGTACCCGCCCAGGCCATTCGCGCCGCCGCCTACATGGTGTCTGATCAGCGTGAGCTGCTGCAAATCGTCTGCAAGCAAAAGACGGATCGCCCTTTCACTGTGGCATGGCATGAGCGCCTGCCCCTGATGCAGCTCAGTCTGCAGTCGGGCTGCACGCTGTGTGAGGCCTGCTTTCGGGTCTGCCCGACCGGGGCGATTCAGATCGAGCAAAACCCGCACGACTGGGCCTTGACCTTCCAGACTGACCGCTGCGTGGCCTGCGAGGTGTGTCTGGAGGTGTGCCAGCCCCGCGTGCTGGATGCGCCAGTCACCTGGGATGCCCGGCCAGGCCAGGCCGCGACAATTCTGATCAAACAAGCCACGCAACGCTGCTCACGCTGTGACCGGCACTTTGTGTCGCCCACACCTGAAAAAACATGCCCGATTTGCAGCGATGATGAAGAAGCGTTTGATGCCATCTTCGGAGCCGACTGAACATTCACCAAAGGAGACCACCACATGCAATGGGAATTTACCGCCGAGGACGTGGTCAAGGCACGCTCGGAATACAGTCTGCAAGACTTTCGCCGTGATCTGGTCGAAGAACTGCTCAGCAATCTTGGCCCCATGGATGAAGCACAACAACTACGCAGCTTCAACCTGGTGTATGACATGTGCTACGCCCTGGCGACCGACAAAAAGTTCGACGATTTTCTGGGTGGCTACGCCTTTGACCCACCCACCTGCCAATTTTTGACCGAACTCAAACCACACATGGCAGACAACGTGGTGATGCTCGGGGCCATTCTGCAACGCCTCATCATGGACCGGGTGGAAGCCCAGATGCCCTTGGCCAATGCCATCGAGGATGTTGCCCAGTGGCATGCCGGTGTGGTGTCTGGCAAGACCAGTGGTGCTGGCGAAAGCGTCGCCGGATGAACCTGTCAGAAGGCGTCGAATTCACCAGCACGCTGATTCACACCCGCCAGCACGTTGCTCCGCGCAGGCTGGTTGATCCCGGGCCGTCGGAACAACAGATGCAGGCCATTCTGGGTGCTGCTGCGGCGGCGCCTGATCATGGCCAGTTGTTACCCTGGCGTTTTGTTGTGGTGCCCGGCCAGACGCGCGACCGGTTAGCCGACGTGTTTGGCCAGGCACTGATGGACCGCGACCCGCAAGCCAGCCCGCAGCAGATCGACAATGCCCGCGAAAAAGCGTATCGCGCGCCATTTTTGATGCTGGCCATTGCCAGGCTGGTTGGCAGCACACCGGAGCAAGATGCAAGAAGGCTGGCAGCGGGTGAACTGGCCGTGACGGATGCAGAACGGCTGGTGTCACTGGGCTGCGCGATTCAAAACATCCTGCTGACGACACACGCCATGGGATTTGGCTCAGGCCTCACCAGTGGTCAGGCAATGGCATCAATCAGACTGCGTGCCCTGTTTGGACTGGTTGAGCACGAAATCGCCGTGTGCTGCATCAACCTGGGTACCGTATCCAAAGGCAAGCCAGCTCGCCTGCGGCCAAATATCTCGGCGTTTGTGAGTTACTTGCATGAATTGTTGATGCCGATTCAAAACTGACCCAGGTGTTTTACTAGCTTTGCCTACTTTTTGGGCAGGAACGGCTCATAACAGCCATTAACCGACAGTCAATGGCGTGATCCAGTTCTCCAGTTTTGACTAGCTGACTCGCGACAAATTGGCTGACATAGTGGCCCCCAGCCCCATCCACCGCGCATCAAGGGCACTTGCAGCCGCACAGGATCAAAAGCCCCTTGAGCGACAAGGGTCAAATGTGCATCTATTTTGATAGCTGCCAGCGCTTGTAAGACGAGGAATAGCGCTATTTTTGCTACAAAATCCGTCATAACCAATTCGGTTGAGGCGGGGTGATTGAGTCGGGCGACCGGGCTTTTGGGGGCAAAGGCGCGCGCCGACAACCGCCTGCGCACTCAAGCGCTAGCCCAGTGCGTGTTTTGGTACCAAAACCGCATGCGCCTGACCCGATCGCCCTGGCGCGCGTAGAGGTCCTTTTCGGCATTTACCCGCGCACTCACTTTGAATCGCACTCGCTTTTGCCCGCCCACTTGCACACACCACCAGATTTCCAATATACTCCCATGGGTATATTTCAGGAGCTCGTATGTCTTTGACTTTTTTGCTGACAGGTGGTGAACCTTTGCTTTCCAAGCGCTGGCTGTGGATAGCCGCCGCCGTGCTGGGCGGTGCGGTGTCAGCGGTGCAGGCGCAAACCGCCCTCACCGTGCCGGTGGTGGCGGTGCAGGCGCAGGCGGTGGGGCAAGGTTTTGAACTGGACGGTACCTTGCAGGCCGTGCGGCAAAGCACCGTGTCGGCGCAAGTGCCGGGGCGCCTGATGACGCTGGCAGTCAAGGCTGGCGACAAGGTTCGTGCGGGGCAATTGCTGGCCACACTGGATGACCGAGAGGCGCAAAGCGGCGTGCAACGCAGCCAGGCCCAACAGGCACAAGCACAAGCCGAACTGCACAATGCACAGGCCCAGTTTGATCGCACCCAAGAGCTGCGGCGCCAAGGGTTCATCAGCGCTGCTGCGCTGGATATTGCGCAGGCACAACTCAAAGGGGCACAGGCCGCGCGCGATCAGGCCAGCGCAGGCGGGCGCCAGGCCGGTTTGTCGCAGGGTTTCACCCGCATTTCAGCGCCGTTTGACGCGTTGGTACTGCAAACCCATGTGGAACTGGGCAGCCTGGCCATGCCGGGTACCCCGATCGTGACGATCTACGCACCAACACCGGTGCGCGCGGTGGTACAGGTACCGCTGTCGCGCGCCCGCCAACTGGGCGCTACACCGCAAATTGAAGTGCAGTTACCCGGTACCGATGGGTCGCTGCAATGGATTACCCCCACGCAGTCTCGACCGCTACCCAGCGCCGACCCGGTCTCGCAAACTGTGGAATGGCGACTTGATTTGCCTAACCAAGTTGCGCAAACCGCCTCCATCGGCCAGCAGTTGCGGGTGCGCTTTGCGGCCGGCCGGACGCAACGCACCACGGTACCTGCCAGCGCCGTGCTGCGCCGCGGCGAGTTGACCGCGGTGTATGTGGCTCTGGACAAAGGCTTTGCACTCAAAGCGGTGCGCCTGGGGGCTGACCACGGCGCGCAAGGCGTTGAAGTGCTGGCGGGCCTGAGCGCCAATGACCGGGTCGCCATTGACCCGGTGCGCGCCGGTCTGCAAGGCGCGCAACCAGCCATCAACTCAACTGCTGCGGCGCAGTGAGGCCAGGGATGCAGACGCACACACATCTGGGTGTTTCCGGGCGGCTGGCCAAGGCCTTCAAGCTCAATGCCATCACGCCCTTGCTGGCACTGGTAGCGCTGCTGCTGGGGCTGTTCGCCGTGCTGGTAACGCCGCGCGAGGAAGAACCGCAAATCAACGTCACCATGGCCAACGTGATGATCGCCTTTCCGGGCGCCAGCAGCACCGACGTGCAAAACATGGTGGCTCGCCCGGCCGAACAGGTGCTGAGCCAGATTGCCGATATCGAACACACCTATTCAGTAGCGCGCCCGGGCATTGCCGTGCTAACGGTGCAATTCAAGGTGGGCGTGCCGCGCACCGAGGCACTGGTGCATTTGTATGACGTGCTCAACGCCAACCAGGACTGGTTGCCGCGCGAGCTGGGCACTCTGCCGCCGATCGTCAAACCCAAGGGTATCGACGACGTGCCGGTGCTGGCGGTCACACTCTACAGCCGAGACGGACAACCTGCGGCCGAGCTTGAGCGGGTAGCGCACACGGTAGAGGCCGAGCTCAAACGTGTGCCGGGTTCGCGTGAAGTGCAAACCATCGGCGGCCCGGGACACGCGGTGCATGTCTGGCTGGACCCGGCGCGCCTGCGCGAGCGCGGTGTGGATGTGTTGCAACTCAAACAAATGCTGGCTGGTGCCAATGTGGGCATGCCTTCTGGCGCCGTGCTTGACGCCAACAGCGCCAGCCCGCAGAAGCTGACGGTGGAAACCGGCGAGTTTTTGCGCAGTGTGGAAGACGTGGGCGACCTGGTGGTGGGCGTCAGCCGTGGCGCACCGGTCTATTTGCGTGAAGTAGCGCGCGTCGAAGCCGCTGCGCAGCAACCCGCACGTTATGTATGGTTTACCCCTGGAGCTGCCGCCAATGAAGCGCTAGCAGCTACTGAAAAAGCAGCAATTCAAGGCCAGCCTGGCGCCGTCTATCCTGCCGTGACGATCACCGTCACCAAAAAACCGGGTACCAACGCGGTGGACGTATCCAGCGCCGCGCGGCAACGCCTGCAGGACTTGCGCAACACGGTGATTCCGTCGTCAATTGAAGCCACTGTCACACGCGACTACGGCGAAACCGCCGCTGAAAAAGCCAACAAGCTGATCCAGAAGCTGGCGTTTGCCACCGGCTCGGTGATTTTGCTGGTGGGGCTGGCGCTGGGCCGGCGTGAGGCGATCATCGTTGGCGCCGCGGTGATCTTGACGCTGACCGCAACCTTGTTTGCGTCGTGGGCCTGGGGCTTTACGCTGAACCGGGTGTCGCTGTTTGCGCTGATTTTTTCGATCGGTATTCTGGTGGACGATGCGATTGTGGTGGTGGAAAACATTCACCGGCATCAGCAACTCAAACCCGACCAGAGTTTGCGTCAGGTGATTCCGGCCGCCGTCGATGAGGTCGGTGGCCCCACGATTCTGGCCACGCTGACAGTGATTGCCGCCTTGCTTCCGATGGCATTTGTCAGCGGCTTGATGGGCCCTTACATGAGCCCGATCCCGATCAACGCCAGCCTGGGTATGGCGATTTCGCTGGGCATCGCGTTTACCGTCACGCCTTGGCTGGCGCTCAAAGTCATGCGCCAGCCCAAGCACGACCACGCCAGCCCCGCGCCGACCGGTTTGGCGACCAAGTTACCGGTCTTTTTTACCCGCTTGCTGACACCGTTTCTGGACAGTGTACGCAAGCGCTGGCTGCTGTTTTTGGGCATCCTGGTCGCGCTGATGCTCTCAGTGGGGCTGACGCTGGTGCAATGGGTGGTGCTGAAAATGCTGCCGTTTGACAACAAGAGCGAGTTCCAGGTGGTGGTCGAGATGCCCGCCGGCACGCCGCTGGAAAACACCGCGTCCGCCCTGCATGAACTGGGCGCCTTTCTGGCCAAGCAGCCCGAGGTAACCAACCTGCAGGCTTACGCCGGTACCGCGTCGCCCATCACCTTCAACGGCCTGGTGCGTCAGTATTACCTGCGCGCCGATTCTGAGCAAGGCGACTTGCAGGTCAATCTGGTGGACAAAAAGCACCGCAGCGACAAGAGCCACGCCATTGCACAGCGCCTGCGCCCGGCGCTGGAAGAAATTGGTCAGCGCCACCATGCGCGCATCAAGGTGGTCGAGGTGCCGCCCGGCCCGCCGGTGATGTCGCCGCTGGTGGCCGAGGTCTATGGCCCGGACGAAGCCGGTCGCCAACAAGTAGCGCAGCGCCTGACCCAGGCTTTCATGGATACGCCAGACATTGTGGGTGTTGACAACTCTTTGCAAGTCGACGCACCGCGTGTCTATCTGCGCGTGCGCCGCCAGCGCGCCGAGTCGCTCGGCATCCCGGTGGCAGCGGTGGCGCAGACCGCAGCGATTGCGCTCTCAGGGGCCGATGCGGCCTATCTGCATGACGGGCAGGCCAAGTACCCGGTGCCGGTACGGCTTCAGTTGCCGCTGGCCGACCAGGTGGGGCTGGACGCCATTTTGGCGCTGCCGCTGCGCGCGGCCAACGGGCAGTTGGTGCCTTTGTCAGAGCTGGTGCAGGTGGAACAGGGCATCATCGACAAGACGCTGTTTACCAAAGACTTGCAAGGTGTGAGCTATGTCTTTGGCGACATGGCCGGCAAGCTGGATTCACCCCTGTACGGCTTGTTTGCCATTCGCGGCCAGTTGACGCAGGCGGCGCTACCCGGGGCGGGGGCGCTGGATGAATTCTGGATCAAGCAACCGTCCGACCCGTATCGCCAATACGCCATCAAGTGGGACGGCGAATGGCAAATCACTTACGAGACCTTCCGCGACATGGGCGCGGCCTACGGTGTCGGCTTGATATTGATTTATCTGCTGGTGGTGGCGCAATTCAAGAGCTACCTCACCCCGCTGATCATCATGGCACCGATCCCGCTGACCATCATTGGCGTGATGCCGGGCCATGCGTTGCTGGGTGCGCAGTTCACCGCTACCAGCATGATCGGCATGATTGCGCTGGCGGGCATCATCGTTCGCAACTCCATCTTGCTGGTGGACTTTATCGAGCTGCAAGTGGCGCAAGGTGTGGCCTTTAAGCAGGCGGTGATTTCGTCTGCTGCGGTGCGCGCGCAACCGATTGCCCTGACCGGGTTGGCGGCCATGATTGGCGCGTTTTTTATTCTGGACGACCCGATCTTTAACGGCCTGGCCATCTCACTGATTTTCGGGATTCTGGTGTCCACCGTGTTGACGCTGGTGGTGATCCCGGTGCTGTATTACGCGCTGTACTGGCGCCATAGCAAAACGTGCGAAGACGCGTCACCTTCCCCTCGGTAATCACTCTTTCAATTTCAAAAGTAACTGGAGACAAGACATGGCTCACATCGTCATCATGGGCGCAGGCATCGGCGGCATGCCCGCCGCGTACGAATTGCGCGAAATGCTCCCGCCAGAGCATCGCATCACGGTCGTCAACAAGACCGACTACTTTCAGTTTGTGCCCAGCAACCCCTGGCTGGCGGTGGGTTGGCGCGACCGCGAAACGGTCACGCTGCCAATTGCACCCTACCTGGAGCGCAAAAAAATTGCATTCATCGCCAAAGAAGTCACCAAAATTGACGCAGAAGGCAACCAGCTCACGCTGATCGACGGCCAAACGCTGGACTATGACACCCTGATCATCGCCACCGGCCCGATGCTGGCGTTTGATGAGGTACCCGGTGCCGGGCCGCTGGCATCTGGCGGTGGTGGGCACACACATTCGATCTGCCATGTCGATCATGCGCAGGAATTCTTCAAGCATTATGAAGAATTCCTGAAAAACCCCGGCCCGATCGTGATTGGCGCCATGCCGGGTGCGAGCTGTTTTGGCCCGGCGTATGAATTCGCCATGATCGTCGACGCTGATTTGCGCAAACGCAAGCTGCGCAGCAAGGTTCCCATGACGTTTGTCACCAGTGAGCCTTACATTGGTCACCTGGGGTTGGGCGGCGTGGGCGACAGCAAGTCGATGCTTGAATCCGAGTTTCGTGGCCGCCACATCAAGTGGATCACCAACGCCAAAACCACCAAGGTCGAAGAGGGCAAGCTATTTGTCACCGAAATTGACGACCGCGGCAATGTGCTCAAGGACCATGAGGTAGGTTTCAAACTGTCGATGATGTTGCCCTCCTTCAAGGGCGTGCCCGCGGTGGCGGCGGTACCCAAGCTGTGCAACCCGCGCGGCTTTGTCATGATTGACGAATTCCAGCGCAGCAAGGCGTACAAAAACATCTTCTCTGCCGGTGTGTGCGTGGCAATTCCACCGGTGGAAGTGACCCCGGTCGCCACCGGCACCCCCAAAACCGGCTACATGATCGAAAGCATGATGAGCGCGATCTGCCACAACATTGCCGACGAATTGGTGGGTAAACCAGCCGTGGCCAAAGGTACCTGGAACGCGGTTTGCCTGGCCGACATGGGTGACACCGGCGCGGCCTTTGTGGCCTTGCCGCAAATCCCTCCGCGCAACGTGAACTGGTTCAAGAAAGGCAAGTGGGTGCACCTGGCCAAAATTGCGTACGAGAAATACTTTATGCGCAAGTTGAAAAAGGGTACCTCCGAGCCGATCTATGAGAAATACATCATGGGCCTGCTGGGCATCAACCGTTTGAGCAAGTAAA
>JAQTSL010000402.1 GCA_028711355.1 Rhodoferax sp. | reverse complement strand
CGCGCCATTGCCAATGGCCGCGACGAAGGCGTGACCAAGCTGCTGTTTAATGATTCACCCGAGGCGCATGGCCACGGCAAAATCCTGGGTGGCGGCATGGTTGGCACGCACGCGGGTGACATGATCGGCGAGGTGGCGCTGGCGATCGAGATGGGTGCAGATGCCATCGACATCGGCAAAACCATTCACCCGCACCCCACGCTGGGCGAGAGCATCGGCATGGCAGCGGAGATTGCGCATGGCAGTTGTACCGATGTGCCGCCGGGGCGCAAATAGACCTACCTGCAACGTGAACACAGAGAGCCCGAACTGGCAACAGTTCGGGCTTTTTGCTGTCTGGCTGCTTGGTGTGAGTTGGTGTCAGGCAAGCTCAAACTCTACAACCCCGGCTTTTCAGATGCCGCCGCCCTGGTCCACAAACACCCGCGCCTTGCGTGGGGTCAGCACCAGCGTGTCGCCTTCGTGCAGATCCATCTCGCGGTACTGCTGGGCCGGTATTTGCGCCTCGATGATGGCCGCGCTGCCCGACGCACTGGCATCCTGCGGCAGCGCATCAATGGGGTCAGGTCTTGTATTGCAACATTCATCCTTGTAATATCACCCCATGTCAAGACCCCTGCGCATTGAAGTCCCCGGCGGCCTGTACCACGTCACCGCACGGGGTGACCGGCGCGAGGCCATTTACCTGGACGATGCGGATCGGCAAAAGTGGCTCGACCTCTTTGGCCAAGTCTGCCAGCGCTTCAATTGGGTGTGTCACGCCTACTGCCTCATGGACAACCACTTCCACATCGTTGTGGAAACTGTCGAAGGCAATTTGAGTGCCGGTATGCGACAGCTCAACGGCGTCTACACCCAGTGGCACAACCGCGCCCATGGCCGTGTGGGACATGTGTACCAGGGGCGCTTCAAGGCGGTCGTCGTGCAACGCGAGTCCTACCTGCTTGAACTGGCGCGCTATGTCGTCCTCAACCCGGTGCGCGCCGGCATGTGCGCCCTGCCACAACTGTGGCCTTGGAGCAGCTACCGCGCCACGGTGGGCAGCGTGCCGCCACCCGATTGGCTTCAGAGCGCTTGGCTGCTCTCCCAGTTTGGCAGTCAACCGGCCACGGCCACCGCCGCGTACATTGACCATGTGCGCGCTGGCATCGGCCTGCCCAGCATCTGGGGCGACCTGAAAAGTCAGCTTTACCTGGGCGACGATGACTTTGTCCAATCGCTGCCACAACAGACTCAAGGCAAAATCGTTGACACAGAAATCCCCCGCGCACAGCGTCGGGCTGCTGCGCCAGCGCTGACCCACTTCGTCAAGCTGCCCGAACGCAACCGCGCCATGGCGCAGGCCTACGCCACCGGCTGCTACAGCCTCAAAGAAATCGGGCAAGCCTTCGGTCTGCACTACGCAACGGTGAGCCGGGTGGTGCGGGCGGTGGAAATTGAAGCGAAGGAAGGGTGAAATAGGAATTGCTATTGATAAAAGAGCTTCTTGCGCATTGTTGGCGGTGGCTATAGGGGTTTTCCATACTCATACATTCGCTGGAGGGGAGAATGGACATGTTGCAATGCAAGACCTGACCCTAAAGTTCCTAAAGTTCAGACCTGACCCTAAAGTTTCGCTAAAGTTTTCGGGCGGCTTTTTTATGCGACAGTGGCAGGTGGGCGTTTGGTGTCTCGCTTCAATCGAATCTCTACCGTCTTGCCAACAGCACTTGCCGCCTTGATGAGCGTGTCGAGCTGGATGGACAAGTTGCTGGGGTCAAGCACACGGTCTAGCTGTGATCGGCTAGTGGCCATCCGTTGCGCCATGGTGACCTTGCTGAGCTTGCCACTTTGCATGGCATCGTCCAACTGCTCGGCCAGTGCCCGCTTGAGTGCACGAGCCTGTACCTCTTCGTAGATGCCTTCCTCTTTAAGGAAATCATCAAAACTGCTACCTGCGTGTGGATTCACTTTAGTTGCTTTGGCCATTTTTCCACTCCTTCAAGCGTTTGGTTGCCAGTTCAATATCAGCAGGGTTTGTCTGCTGGGTCTTTTTAATGAATGCGTGCAACAAAATCATTTCGGATTGCTCCACGGCAAACAGTACCCGCGCAATTCGGTTGCCAATCTTGCTGCGCACCTCCCAGATGGAGCCACGTAAGTGGTCAACACGCGGTTTGCCAATTGGCCATTTGTATTGAACGTACGCGATGTCTTCGCCAATAACCTGACGATCCAACTTGTCCAATGCTTTTAACCATTCGCGCACTGGCTCGTCTCCGCTAGCAGAGCAATAGAAAATTGCAGGGATTTTTTTATTGGATGACACGGGAAAAAGTGTACCTCATAAAGTACTTATGTAGCGAAATAGCTTGCGGAAAATTGCGCTTTTTCAAAGCAATGGTCACCTGATCTACGCCAAGCGCCCATGCAAGTTTCCAAACGCATGCTGATTCTGGGCGGCGGCATCATCGGCCTGGAAATGGGCACCGTTTACAGCACGCTCGGCGCACGCCTGGATGTGGTGGAAATGCTCGACGGCCTGATGCAAGGCGCGGATCGTGACTTGGTCAAGATCTGGCAAAAGATGAACGCCAAGCGCTTTGACAACATCATGGTCAATACAAAAACCATAGCTGCTCGCGCAACACCAGCGGGCATTGAGGTCACTTTTGCCCCGGCAAAAGACGGCATCACAGTGCCCGGACCGCAAACTTACGATCTGGTGCTGCAAGCCGTGGGCCGCACGCCCAATGGCAAAAAAATTGCTGCCGACAAGGCCGGTGTGGCGATCACAGACCGTGGCTTTATCAACGTTGACATCCAGATGCGCACCAACTTGCCCCACATCTTCGCCATCGGCGACATCGTCGGCCAGCCG
>JAQTSL010000097.1 GCA_028711355.1 Rhodoferax sp. | reverse complement strand
CGTGAGCGAAGCGCTCGATCTCGCGTGCCGGGCGTTCATCAATCCGGGTGAGAAGGTGATGTTTCACCAACCGTGCTACGTGAGCTATCATCCGAGCATTTCGCTCACGCACGGCACGGGCATCGCGGTGCCGACGTTCGCGAAGGACAACTTCGCGCTCACCGCCGAGGCGCTGCGCGCCGCGTGGCAACCGGGCGCGAAAATAGTGGAAACCGCCATCTACAACACGCTACCCGACAACCTGGACGCGCTGTTGCGCCAACACCCGGTGCGTTGCCCGGTGTCGTTCATCGGTGGCACGCACTCGGCCGAAATGAAACAGGTCGGCATGGCGCTGACGCAACGCGTCACGCAAGGGCGCATTTTGATGATTGACGGCAGTCATTTGTTTCCAATGGAAAAGCCGCTGGCCACGGCCGCCGCCATCGAGACCACGCTGCTCAACATGAATTAGCGGCCACCGCCAAATCAGGCGGTCCAGGCCACCGTACCGCTCCAGGCGGTAGTCAGCACCACCAAACCAAATACGATGCGGTAATAGGCAAAACCGTTGAAACTGTGGGTTGAGATAAAACGCAGCAGCCAGCGAATGCACAGCCAGGCGCTCAGGAACGACACCACCAGCCCAACACCAAACAGCGGTGCATCGGCCACCGACAGCAACGCGCGCTCTTTGTAGAGGCTATAGGCGCCCGCACCGATCAATGTCGGTATCGCCAGGTAAAAAGAAAAATCGGTGGCAGCCTTGCGCGACAGACCTAACAACATCCCGCCAATGATGGTGGCACCGCTTCGGCTGGTGCCCGGAATCATGGCAAAACATTGCACCAGACCCACTTTGAGCGCGTCCATGGCGGTCATTTCATCGACGGAAAATATTTTTATTAACCCGTCCGTTTTTTTTGTTTCTACAACATTTCCGTGAACACTGACAGGGGTAAATCGCTCGGGTTTTTGTCGCCTTTCGGCCCACAGAATAATGAAGCCGCCCAGAATAAAGGTGCTGGCCACCACCACCGGGGTGAACAGATGCGCCTTGATTACCTTGCCAAACAACAGGCCCAGCACGACCGCCGGCACAAACGCAATCAGTACATTCAAGGCAAAACGCTGCGCTTGCGCGCTGGACGGCAGCGCCAGCACGGTGTCACGTATCTTTTGCCAATAAACCAAAATCACCGCAAAGATGGCGCCGGTCTGGATCGCAATGTCAAACACCTTGGCTTTTTCGTCGTCAAAGCCCAGCAAGGCGCCGGCCAAGATCAGATGCCCGGTGCTTGAGATCGGCAAAAACTCGGTCAAGCCCTCTACCAGCCCCATCACAGCGGCCTTGATCAACAACACAATATCCATGTTTATTTCCTTGCGGGCGACAATCGCCCGGGATAATTCAGGGGTAACGACTCGATCCATTGCAACAGTTCGAGCGCCGAGTTGATGGTTGTATCTGCACCCCACTGCCGGGCGTCGGCGGTGTCGCCCAAGTAGCCGTAACTGGCGGCCACCGTGCGCATACCGGCGGCGCGCCCGGCCACCATGTCGCGTTCGTCGTCGCCCACATAGATGCAGCGCTGGGGCAACACGTCCATCCGGCGTGCGGCCTCCAGCAGGGGCTCGGGGTGCGGCTTGAAATGAGCCGTGGTGTCGCCGCTGATGATGGTGCTGGCGCCAGAAAACAGCGGCATCATGCGCGTCAACGGCTCGGTAAAACGCTTTGATTTGTTGGTAACCACGCCCCAGCGCAGACCGCGCCGCACCAGGGCGCAAATCAGTTCAGGCACCTGGTCAAAAACCACCGTGCTGGCCGTCAAGCGTTGTTCGTAATTGCAAAAAAATTCTTCACGCAACGTCAAAAAGTCCGGGTGCTCTGGTTCCATACCAAACGCCACCTTTAGCATGCCGCGCGCACCAGCACCTGCCAGCGGCCGATAGGTTTCGGTGGGCAAAGATGGCAAGCCACGCACTAAGCGCATGGCGTCGGCTGCCGCGCCCAGGTCGGGCGCGCTGTCGATCAAGGTACCGTCCAGGTCAAACAGTACCGCGTCAACACCGGCAAACAGATCAGGCAACGCCACGGGTCGCCCGAGTCAGAGTTTTTGCGTGGCCAACAGATAGTTGACGCTGGTGTCGCTATTGAGCCAGTAGCGCTGCGTCAACGGATTGAACGACAGCCCCTTGCTGTGCGACACGATCAGCCCGGCGTCACGGCAAAACCCGGCGAGCTCACTCGGGCGGATCATCTTGGCGTATTCGTGCGTGCCGCGCGGCAGCATCTTGAGCACATACTCGGCGCCAACGATGGCCAGCAAAAACGCTTTGGGGTTGCGGTTGAGCGTTGAAAAGAACACCCAACCACCCGGTTTGACCAACGTTGCGCAAGCACGTACCACCGACGCTGGGTCGGGCACGTGCTCCAGCATTTCCATGCAAGTGACCAAGTCAAAGCAGGCGGGCGCTTCAGCCGCCATGGCTTCAGCGCTGATTTCGCGGTAGGTCACGTTGGGCGTTTGCGCGTCCAACGCGTGCAGTTGTGCCACACGCAGCGCCTTGCCAGACAAATCGATGCCGGTGGCTGTGGCACCCGATCGCGCCAGTGAATCGGTCAAAATGCCACCACCGCAGCCCACATCGAGCGCATTCAAACCTTTGACTGGGCACAACGACTGGATCCAGTCCAGCCGCAGCGGATTGATTTGGTGCAGCGGACGAAACTCACCGTCGGCGTCCCACCAACGGTGCGCCAGGTCAGAAAATTTGGCCAGTTCGGCCGGGTCAGCATTGACAGTGGTATTCATCGCCCGATTATCCAGAATTTGGAAAAACAAAACCCACCTCTGGGGTGGGTTTTATGGCAACTGGCAAAGCCAGTCAACGCGATCAGGCCTTCTTGGCGTAAGCGGTGCACCAGCCTTTGACAGCCACTTGCTTGCCGGCAAACAGCGGGCATGGGCCAGCGGCTTCGCCTTTTTTGCCCTGGAACAAAGCGCAATTTTCGCAAGCAGAACCTGCCTTGTACTTGGCGTTTTTGGATTTGGTAGCATCGGCAGAGTAAGCCAGCGCCTTGGCGTTGGCGTCAGTTTCTGCCACCATCGGAGCGGCAGCCATGACCGCACCAGATGCCAAAGCGCTTGCGCCAACGACGGACTGCATCATGAATACGCGACGGGTTGTCATATTAGTTTATCTCCAGGTTGATTAAAATTTTCACAGCCCTTGCTGGGTCTGCGTGTTGACCTAACGGCATGCTCTGCCCTTCGGTTGACAGAAATGAAAAGCACTCAAAGTGTAACCGGGCCAAACGTTTCAACTATGAGCGGTTACCCTAATCAGTTGAGGTCAACAAACCTGAAAGATGAAAGATGAAAGATTGATCTTGCCCCCGATGGGATAATCTACGCCCATGGAAATAAGCATTAAAGACGCCGACGGTATCGTCGGCATGCGTACCGCCGGTCGCCTGGCCGGCGAGTTGCTGGACTACCTGGCGCCTCTGGTCAAACCCGGTCTCACCACCAACGAGCTGGACCGCCTGGCAGAGGACTACACCACACAGGTTCTGGGTGCCATTTCGGCCCCGCTGAACTATGCACCGGGCGGGCATAAGCCCTACCCCAAGTCGATTTGTACATCGATCAACCACCAGGTCTGTCATGGTATTCCCAACGACAAGCCGCTCAAGAGGGGTGACATCATCAATGTCGATGTGACCGTCGTCAAGGACGGCTGGCACGGCGATTCGAGCCGGATGTACATGGTGGGAGACGTGTCGGTGGCGGCGCGCCGACTGTGCACCCTGACCCATGACGCGATGTGGAAAGGCATCATGCAGGTACACGCAGGCGCTTGTCTGGGCGACATCGGCCATGCGATTCAGACCTTTGCCGAAGGGCACGGTTTGAGCGTGGTGCGAGAGTACTGCGGGCACGGCATCGGCCGCAATTTCCACGAAGACCCACAGGTGCTGCATTACGGCAAGCGGGGTACGCTGGAGCAGCTCCAGGCCGGCATGACGATCACCATTGAACCGATGCTCAACGCCGGCCGCAAGGACATCAAAGAGCTGGGCGACGGCTGGACCATCGTCACCAAAGACCATTCGCTCTCAGCCCAGTGGGAACATACAGTGCTGGTCACAGCTACCGGCTACGAGGTATTGACCCTGTCACCGCAAGGTCCGGCCACACCGGCTTTTGTCACGCCTTCGGCCTGATCGCACGCGCCCGCACCATGGATACCAAAGACCTGAGCGCTTTGCGCGCAAAGTACCGGGCTGATCAAGCGGCGCTGTTAACGGCGCTCGGTGCCAGCGGTGCTTCATTGCGCACGATCAATGCCGTGCTGCGCAGGCTGTCGGGATTGGCCGACAGCTTGCTTAAAAAACTCTGGCAGCGTGCCGGTCTGACGGCGCCCATGGCGCTGGCGGCGGTAGGTGGCTTTGGCCGCGCAGAATTGTTTCCGCAATCTGACGTTGATGTGCTGGTGCTGCTGCCAGACGACCACTCGCCCGAAACCGACCCGGCACTGAAAGCCCGCATTGAGGGCTTTATCGGCAACTGCTGGGACGCCGGGCTTGAAATTGGCTCCAGCGTGCGCACCTTGCAAGACTGTCTGCGCGAGGCGGCACTTGACGTCACCGTGCAAACCGCGCTGCTAGAAAGCCGTTTGATCACCGGCAACGCACAACTCTTCAAGACCTTTCAGCAGCAGTTTTTTGAAACGATCGATGCGCAGGCTTTTTTTGTCGCCAAGACACTTGAAATGCGCCAGCGGCATTCAAAGTTTGAAGACACGCCCTATGCGCTTGAGCCCAATTGCAAAGAATCCCCCGGCGGATTGCGCGACTTGCAGGTGATCTTGTGGGTGGCCAAGGCGGCGCGTTTTGGCAATGACTGGAACGCACTGGCCAAGGCCGGTCTGGCTACACCGTTTGAAGTCAGCCAAATCAAGCGCAACCAGGCCATGCTGCACCTCATCCGTGCACGCCTTCACTTGCTGTCCGGGCGGCGCGAGGACCGGCTGGTATTTGACCTGCAAACTACCGTGGCCAAGTCGTTTGGCTACCTGGCCCCTGACGTGCAGTCAGATCCAAGGGCTTTTGTTCGCCCCAGCGAAGAGCTGATGCGCCACTACTATTGGGCAGCCAAGGCAGTCACCCAACTCAGCCAGATTCTGCTGCTCAACATCGAAGAGCGCCTGAGCCCGTCAACGCATACGCCAAGACCCATCAATGACAAATTTCTGAACAAGGCCGGCACGCTGGAGGTCGCCAGTGACGACTTGTATCGGCGTGATCCCCACGCCATTCTGGAAACCTTTCTTGTCTTTGAGCAAAACATAGGACTCCAGGGTTTGTCGGCGCGCACCTTGCGCGCGCTCTACAACGCACGCGACCTGATGAATGCGTCGTTTCGCAACGACCCACTCAACCGCGCTACGTTCCTGCGCATCCTGCAGCAACCCAGTGGACTGACCCACGTGATGCGGCTGATGAATCAGACCTCGGTGCTGGGGCGCTACCTGTGGGTGTTTCGCAAGATCGTCGGGCAAATGCAGCACGACCTGTTTCATGTGTACACCGTGGATCAGCACATCCTGATGGTGCTGCGCAACATGCGGCGCTTTTTTATTGCAGAGCACGCGCATGAATATCCTTTTTGCTCGCAACTGGCCGCCGACTGGGACAAGCCCTGGCTGCTCTACATCGCGGCTTTGTTTCATGACATCGCCAAAGGTCGCGGTGGCGACCACTCCAGCCTGGGCGTGATCGAGGTAAGGCGGTTTTGCCTTCAGCACGGTGTTGACCCGCAAGACGCCCATCTAATTGAATTTGTGGTTCGCGAGCACCTTACCATGAGCCAGGTAGCCCAAAAACGTGACCTGAGCGACCCCGACGTGATCACCGCATTTGCAAAACATGTGGGCAACGAGCGTCAACTGACGGCGCTTTACCTGTTTACCGTGGCGGATGTGCGTGGCACCAGCCCCAAGGTCTGGAACGCCTGGAAGGGCAAGCTGCTCGAAGACCTGTACCGCGCCACCTCACGTGCACTGGGCGGTCACGCACCCGACCTGCACGCTCAGGTGCAAGAGCGCCAGCGCGACGCCCTGGTAGAGCTGGCACTGCATGCACAGCCATTTGAATCACAAAAGGCGTTGTGGGCCACACTGGATGTGGGTTACTTCATGCGCCACGACGCGGTCGAGATTGCTTGGCACGCGCGCAAACTGTCGCGCCATGAACAAAGCCGACAACCCATTGTGCGTGCCCGGCGCTCGCCATTCGGAGAGGGCTTGCAGGTGCTGGTTTACACGCCTGATCAGGAAGACTTGTTTGCCCGCATCTGCGGCTACTTTGACCGGGCTGGCTTTTCAATTCTGGACGCCCGAATCCACACCACGCAAATCGGCTACGCGCTGGATACCTTTCAGGTGATTACCTCTCAGCTCGCTGAGCACTACCGTGAGCTGATCAGCATGATCGAAAACGACCTGACACACGTCATTGCTGAAGCCGGACCGCTGCCAGAACCAAGCCGGGGCCGGGTATCGCGTCGCGTCAAGAGCTTCCCGATCCAGCCACGCGTTTCGCTCAAGCCTGATGAAAAAGGCCAGCGCTGGCTGCTCAACATCTCAGCCAGCGACCGCATCGGTCTGCTTTACTGTGTGGCACGCGTGCTGGCACGGCACAAGATCAGCCTCAACCTGGCCAAAGTCAACACGCTGGGCGAGCGGGTAGAAGACACATTTCTGGTGCAAGGTGCAGCGCTACAGCACAACCGTGACCAGATCGAGATCGAAACCGAGTTGCTTCAGGCACTGGCCTGACGATCGATGCAAAAACATGCTTGTCGGTTAGATAATTGGTCACGAAACCAATGGTCGATTTTCAAAAGTACAAAAAGTCATGGGCACAGCGTGGGCACAAATTGGGCACAGAAAGCAAAACGCCCACTTGATGTGGGCGCTTTTTCAAGCTAAGTGCTTGATTTTATTGGTTGCGCGAGAAGGATTTGAACCTCCGACCTTTGGGTTATGAGCCCAACGAGCTACCAGACTGCTCCATCGCGCGGTATGGGTAGCATTGTAGCTCAATCAGCTTTAGCGGGTGCCGGTGTGGCCTCTTCAACTGTGGCAAGTTCTACAAGTTCTACCAGCGCCATCGGGGCGTTGTCGCCGACGCGGAAACCCATCTTCAGGATGCGGGTGTAACCGCCCGGGCGCGCCTTGAAACGCGGGCCGAGATCGTTAAACAACTTACTGACGCTGGTGCGGTCGCGCAGGCGATCAAAAGCCAGACGGCGATTCGCCAACGTTGCTTCTTTGGCCAATGTAATCATGGGTTCGATCACACTGCGCAGCTCTTTGGCTTTGGGTAGCGTGGTCTTGATGACTTCATGCTCAATGAGCGAGTTCATCATGTTGCGCAACATCGCCAAGCGGTGCGACGATGTGCGATTGAGTTTACGTAGTCCGAGTCCGTGACGCATGGTAATTTTCCTTTGCTTATAGTGCAGGCAGCCGTGTCAGGTACTCCCTGGGCGCGTTCAATCAACGCTTTTCAAGTGCGGCCGGTGGCCAGCTTTCTAGCTTCATACCCAGGGTCAACCCGCGGGAAGCCAGTACTTCCTTGATCTCATTGAGGGATTTACGTCCCAAATTCGGGGTCTTGAGCAACTCATTTTCAGTGCGCTGAATCAAATCGCCAATGTAATAAATGTTCTCAGCCTTCAGGCAATTGGCTGAGCGCACGGTCAGCTCAAGCTCATCCACCGGACGCAACAGCACCGGATCAAACTGTGTGCTGCCACGCGCCGCGGTGGAGACGATGGCATCGATGTCGCCGCCCTCAAGCTGGGCAAATACCGCCAGTTGCTCAACCAAAATTTTGGCCGAAGCGCGGACCGCATCCTCTGCCGAAATGGCACCGTTGGTTTCAATGTCAAGAATCAGCTTATCCAGGTCGGTGCGCTGCTCGACGCGTGCGCTCTCAACGATATAGCTGACACGGCGCACCGGTGAAAAAGAGGCGTCCAGCACAATTCGACCGATCGACTTGGACGACTCATCGCCGTGACGGCGCATGGTGCCCGGGACATAACCGCGGCCTTTTTCAACCTTGATTTGCATATCAATCTTGCCACCAGCGGCTAGATTGGCGATGACGTGATCCGGGTTGATGATCTCAACGTCGTGCGGCGTCTGAATGTCAGACGCGCAGATGACACCTTCGGTGTCTTTGCGCAGACTAAGAGTGACCTCGTCGCGGTTGTGCAGTTTAAACACAACACCCTTGAGGTTCAACAAAATGTTGACAACGTCTTCATGCACACCATCAATAGACGAGTATTCATGCAATACGCCAGCGATGGTGACTTCAGTGGGCGCATATCCGGGCATGGACGACAGCAACACCCGCCGCAGGGCGTTACCCAGCGTATGACCATAGCCACGCTCAAACGGCTCTAGCACCACTTTCGCGCGGTGCACAGAGAGTTGTTCTACCTGAACTGCTTTGGGTTTTAACAAACTACTTTGCATAGAATTTCCTCTCAATACCCCCGACTCGTTACATCGGTAAGGCTGACTAGACGACCCAGCAACCAGGCTTGCCCTGGCTTGCGGAACAAAACTACTTCAGGTTAGCGTGAATACAACTCGACGATCAGAGATTCGTTGACGTCAGCAGCGAACTGATCGCGATCTGGAACCGCCTTGAAAACACCTTCGGCCTTGTCAGCGTTGACTTCAACCCACGCCGGCAAGCCTACTTGCTGCGCCAGTTGGAGCGCCTCAACCACCCGATTCTGCTTGGCCGATTTCTCACGCACAGCGACGGCGTCTCCGACCTTGACTAGATACGACGGGATATTGACGGCTTTACCGTTGACCACGATCGCCTTGTGCGACACCAATTGACGTGCCTCGGCGCGGGTCGATCCAAATCCCATGCGATAAACGACATTGTCAAGACGCGTTTCCAGCAGCGCCAACAGATTGGAACCCGTATTACCCTTGCGGCGATCAGCTTCTTCGAAGTAACGACGGAATTGCTTTTCGAGCACACCGTACATGCGTTTGACTTTTTGCTTTTCACGCAGTTGCAGACCGAAATCTGAGGTGCGTGCGCCCGAGGTACGGCCGTGTTGACCAGGTTTGGAGTCGAACTTGGCCTTATCCCCGATCGAGCGACGCGCACTCTTGAGGAACAGGTCGGTGCCTTCACGGCGGGAGAGTTTGGCCTTGGGGCCGAGGTAACGTGCCACTTGAATTTCCTTTGAGTCATCTGCCGCTAAAAAGCGGGAGCCACGGCGATACCGTGGCGGTGGGCTTGGTTAAAAATTAGATACGACGACGCTTTTGAGGGCGGCAGCCGTTGTGCGGAACCGGGGTCACATCAGAAATCATGTTCACGCGAATTCCCAATGCCGCCAGCGCCCGCACCGACGACTCACGACCGGGACCAGGCCCTTTGATTTCAACGTCAAGGTTCTTGATGCCCTGATCAATCGCCGCGCGACCCGCAACTTCAGATGCAACCTGTGCGGCGAAGGGGGTCGATTTGCGCGAACCTTTAAAGCCTTGGCCACCCGAGGAAGCCCAAGCCAGTGAATTGCCCTGGCGATCAGTGATCGTGATGATGGTGTTGTTAAAAGACGCGTGAACGTGCGCGATACCGTCCGCAACATTTTTGCGGATTTTTTTGCGGACGCGTTGCGCAGCATTATTGGCGGGAGCTTTTGCCATGGTGTTCCTTCAAAACTTTATTTCTTGAGCGACGCGGCAGCCTTGCGCGGCCCTTTGCGGGTGCGGGCATTGGTGCGCGTACGCTGGCCGCGCACTGGCAGTCCCCGACGATGCCGAAAGCCACGATAACAACCAATGTCCATCAGACGCTTGATGTTCATCGTGGTTTCACGACGCAAATCACCCTCGATGGTGAGCTTGCCAACTTCGTCACGAAGTTTTTCCAGCTCAGCGTCTGTCAGATCCTTGATCTTCTTGGAATAGTCCACACCGCAAGCCTCGCAAATCTTGCGAGCGCGGCTGCGACCCACACCAAAAATGGCGGTCAAGCCAATTTCAGAATGTTTTTGTGGCGGAATATTGATACCAGCGATACGTGCCATGTTTGTCCTCTATAACTCTTGCAATTAACCCTGACGCTGTTTGTGGCGTGGATCCGTACAGATCACCCGAACCACGCCCTTGCGGCGGATAATTTTGCAGTTGCGGCAAATTTTCTTAACCGAAGCCGAAACCTTCATTTCACTCTCCTAAACAATTCGTTAGCAAACCAACTCACTTGGCCCTGAACACAATGCGCGCCCTTGACAAGTCATAGGGCGTCAGCTCGACTGTCACCTTATCACCGGGCAATATCCGGATGTAGTGCATCCGCATCTTTCCGGAAATATGCCCAAGCACCATATGACCGTTTTCCAGTTTTACCCGGAAAGTAGCATTGGGAAGATTTTCAACAATCTCGCCCTGCATCTGAATTACATCGTCTTTAGCCATATATATCGATCTCAAGAAGCCTTGAAATTAGCTTTCTTGAGCAAGGACTCATACTGCTGTGACATTAAATAGTTCTGCACCTGCGCCATAAAGTCCATTGTCACCACAACGATGATGAGCAATGAGGTTCCGCCAAAATAAAACGGCACGTTGTACTTCAAGATCAAAAACTCGGGCAGCAGGCAAACCATCGTGATGTAAATGGCCCCAATAAAGGTCAGTCGCAGCAAAATTTTGTCAATGTAGCGCGCCGTATTTTCACCCGGGCGGATACCTGGAACAAAAGCACCGCTCTTTTTAAGGTTCTCTGCGGTCTCCTTGCTATTAAAGACAAGCGCCGTATAAAAAAAGCAAAAGAAAATAATCGCAGCAGCGTACAACATCACATAAATCGGTTGCCCCGGTGTCAGCGAGCCAGAAATATCCTTGAGCCAACGCATTGAATCACCAGCGCTAAACCAACCTACCACCGTAGCGGGTAACAAAATAATCGATGACGCGAAGATCGGCGGAATCACACCGGCCATGTTCAGCTTGAGGGGGAGGTGAGATGATTGACCGCCATACACCTTGTTGCCGACCTGGCGGCGTGCATAGTTCACCAATATCTTGCGCTGACCACGCTCGACAAACACCACAAAATACGTTACCAACCCGACCAAAACGATAATGAACAGCGATACGATAATGCTCATGGCGCCGGTTCTAACCAGTTCCAGCAAACCACCAATGGCGTTGGGCAAACCCGCTGCAATACCGGCAAAGATCAAAATAGAAATCCCATTTCCCAGACCCC